>JAAYTB010000111.1 GCA_012523855.1 Clostridia bacterium | reverse complement strand
TAACTGCTCGTATTCTATATTTTCTTTAATCAGCTCTACCGCAGCCATATTATACCTCCTATAATACCTACTAAACTATGTATACAAATAAAACAATGGAATTATTCCTGAATAATAAAGAAAAAAGGCTATTGACAAACGACAGAATTTGACGTATTATTATAAATGGTTATTGACCATATAACCTCTCATAAATTCTCAATACCCTTTTATACCATAGTTGAAAGATGGATACCCACCATCTTTCTTTTTTTGTCCAAGCATTTTCTTATATTATGGCAAAAAAATTAATCCTTGGAGCTCTTCCAAGGATTATGTTATGCTTATGTATTATCCTGCATAAACCAATTGTACTGTTTTTGTTAATACATCTGAGTAACTATATGTCACTGTCCTACGGGTGTCGTTGTCAAGTCTTATTACAAATATGCTAGGGTAGGCTTTTTCTATTATCCCCTTATTTACTAGGATCTTTCTTCTACCACCATTTGCTTTTAATGTAACACTTTCGCCAACATGGCATTCAATATCCTTCTTGATAGCCGCTAGTCTGTTATTGTTTTCCATAAAAAAACACCCTCTTTCCACAAATGTTCTCATTAAGCCATAATGGCAAATGAATAACCTTTGTTTATATTATAAATAAGCTGCCATGGTAAGTTTAGTATATTTTTATTAGATATAAATATACACATATAAAAAGGCAAGCTATTATTGTGGTAAATACTATTACTGCAAAAATACTTGCGTTGTTGCTGTATTTATTAAATTGACATTAATCCATGAATATATTATAATGCAAAACAGGTTTTCTGTCAAATAAATATATAATCATATCACGTTGTAAACGTTTCTGTCAATGTTAATTTTATGTTAACAGCAACAAAATACTTAATAAACATTTATATTATTCCACTTTACCTGTTTATTATTCTGTTTTTCATAGATTTAAGAAAAAGTGGCTAAAAACCACTTTTACTTCACAGGCAAGAAAGCTTAAGCCTCTATACTGTATAATAACCTGAATATAAAGTTTTATACGTAAGGAGACTTCGGATAGCCTTCCCTATATTTCCCTCGAGTCTGTAATCCTCCAACACCCTTTATGCCTGTTATAGTATTTTCCAAGACCTCTTGAATAGACACTATCTTTTCTATGTTAGTATAGGCTATTTTTTCACAAATAAATACTGGATCAAGACAATGGATTAAGGCCCTACTAGGAGAACTGGCAAAGTTTGCTCCTGAATCTAAAATCTTTTCATAGCAGGATTGACAGGCGCCAGCAAATATAACTAATTCATCATAGCTAGATTGATACTCCCTTAAGGCCAACACTGCCTCTACAAAGTATTTTGAATTTCTATAGCTATCTAGAGAAGAGTAATCCTGGCTCTTTTTTAAAATAGCATCATGTCCTGTTAAAACTACAATGTCAGGTTTCAATTCTTTAACCATTTTCACTATTTCTAAAGGTTGTTTTTTCTCCACTACCAAACGGCCTACTGCATCAATACCTAACTGTTGATAAACCTTAAGGCAGATATTTAGATATTCAGAATCTCCGTCTACATGAAGGATTCTTCCTGGCCTCCCAAAGGTAAGCTCTTTATCTCGAATACTTTTCTTGCTAGACTTACCCATTCTTACGCTTTCAGATCTATAATAATTATTTCTCTGGGAAATCACCTTTTTTATAGCCTTATTTACTCTTTTATTTAAGACTTCATCCTTTACACTATTATAGCTATCCTTAACCAGTTCTAAATCTTCTGCTGGAGAATCTGCTATAAGTCTTAAATTCCTGCCCTTTATTACATATTCTAGTCCTTTCTCAGTTTCATTAATGTCAATTATTTTAAAGGTAATATCTTTACCATAGGATTTTCTAACAACTGTATCACCTATTCTCATTGCCTCACTCCATAACTAATTCTCATTATATAATATGACTACTTTGCCATTAGGTGAAAAATAAGATATGGCTATTGACTGCTTTTGCAATTGATAGGAGAGCTTATAAAAAAGCTTGTTCTTAGAGCCAGGACCTCACAGAACAAGCTTTTTTTAGAAATTCACTTTCCTTAAATTTTATTAAATACTTTTAATTATCTTACACCCTTTCAGTGTAAATAAAACTTAATGCTGCTATTAAACATTTACCCTTTTGTTATTTCTTTTCCCTTTATTCCTTTTGATTAAATTCTTTTTTAAATTCTTCAATAAAGTTCAAGTAAGCAGTTTGTTCTTCTTTTAACTCATCAATTTTCTTATTAAAGGTGTTTTGTCCCCAGTTAACTTCATTGTAGTAATATCTGTTAGACAAGCGCCAGAATCTTTGTGGAAAAACTAAAAAGGCAAATAAGACTCTATACTCTTCTTCTTTTATGGGACTTACACTGTTATAAGAATCTATAATCAAGTTGCAGTATTCAATATTCCACTGTACCCTCTTTAAAACCTTAATTAAGAAGTTGGATACATCGTATATTCTTAACTCTCGTTTACAATAATCAAAGTCAATAACATTCACTTCATTATTCTTATCAATTATTATATTGTGATAAGTATAATCATGATGGCAAAAGTTCTTCTCTTCTTCTGCAATAGCACAAAGCTCTGCATATTTAGAATCACTTAAGATAGCCATTGCCCTTTTACCTAAATCCTTGTAGAATTGAACCTCTTTTATGTAGGAAAGGTCAAAGGCTGTCTTCATACTTCTTTTCCGAGCCATATCCCTCATTCTATCAAAGGACTTAATTCTTTTCTCCATCAAATGAGGCCATCTACCTAAGTCTGTTTTTAACTTACTATTTTCAGGAGGTTCATATCCTCTTGAAGATAGATGAAGCATTGCAAGGCTTTTCGCTGCTAATGCCAAGTCTTCTTTGCTCTGGAAATTGCACTCTCTGCCATCTATCCATGTTGAAAGTGTATAAATATCTTCGTTAACCAGAGCATATGGTGCGCCTTCAGTGTTTAGAAAATATCTATCTACATTTGTAAAACCATTGTTAATTAAATGTTCCTTTGCAGCATATACAAATAACAGTTTTTGAATACCATAATTGATTTTCTTTAAGCATCTGACACCCTTGTCTGTTTTTAAATAATACACTCCCTTATTAGGCTTTATACTTTCGATTTTAATGTCAAACTGCCTTTCAATCTCAAATTCTCTCATCATCGCTATCACCTCCCATCTAATCTATATGAAACTTGTTTTGTATTTATTAACACTTTCTTTTTATATTTGGAGTATTTATGTATTTTTGTCGCAAAATTCAGGGACTGCTAATATAATAAATTAAGACCATTATGAAAGGATTATCCACAATGAAAATTGGAATTGACGGAAGAGCTGCAAAGTGGTATAGAGGAACAGGCATAGGTAACTACACCTATCAAGTAATCAATTCTTTAAATCAATTGGATACTTGTAATAATTATTTGTTATTCATGCCAGATAAGTGCCGTAACGATATAAACTTTAATAAAAATTTTAATGTCCGTAATATTGGGGAAAACAGCGGTAACGGATTCTGGAATGAGGTTAATATTCCTAATATTCTTCATTATAATGAAGTAGAATTGTATCATGTCCCACAAAACGGAATAGGATTACCTATGGATAAGCCCTGCAAAATGGTAATAACTCTACACGATATAATACCTTATAAGATGCCGGAGACTGTGGGACCAAGCTACTTGAAAATATTCCTTGAACAAATTCCTAAAATAGTCCCTCAATGTGATGGTATAATAACAGTTTCGAATTTTTCCAAGGAAGATATTATGAGAGAGTTTGACTATCCCGGAGAAAAAATTTTTGTAACCCATCTGGCTCCGGAAGATATATATAAACCCAAGGATAAAAGGTTCAGTAAAGGGTTAATAAATAAATTATATGGAATTGAAAATGACTACATCCTTTATATAGGCGGCTTTAGTCCTAGAAAAAATATTATAGGCCTCATAGAGGCTTTTAGCAAGCTAGTATTAAAGCATAAAAAAGATATAAAACTTGTTATAGCAGGGAAGAAAGGTTTATCCTATGAAAGATACAGGAATAGAGCAGAAAGCTTAGGAATTCTTGATAAAGTACTATTTCCTGGTTTTATACCTATTGAGCACCTCCCCTTCCTATACAGCGCAGCGGAATTATTTGTTTACCCTTCCTTCTATGAAGGTTTTGGCTTGCCACCAGTGGAGGCTATGGCTTGCGGCACACCAGTTATAGCTTCAAACACTACGTCTATTCCAGAAATAGTTGGCAACAACGCTCTTCTAATAAATCCTTGGGATACAGAAGAACTCTTTCAAGCTATGTTAAAAACACTAGAAGATAGTAGCTTAAGAGAAAGTCTTATTACAAAAGGATTTATACGATCATCAGAGCTCAGTTGGGATAAGACCGCTTTGCACACCTTAAAAGCCTATAATAAAATAATTAATTTTCACTAGAAAAAGATACCGCAAAGCTACCTTTATGGAAGTAAGCGGTATCTTTTTAATTTAATCCTTAAAAAATTAATTTTTTAAAATTTATTAATTTTTTAAAAGGTATATTCACAACTTATGTCGAATAATATTTAACCGAGGAGGGATATTAATGAAAAAACATAAATTTATAAGTTCTATTATTTGCTTTCTCTTTGCATTTACCAGCATACTATTTTCTTTTCCTGGTTTGCAATCGGTTGCAAAGGTTCCAAGCAAAGTGAAACTAACTATCCATTATCGCAGACTGGATAATAATTATACCGATTGGAATCTGTGGATCTGGCCAGATGGTGGCGATGGAAATTCCTATGAATTTACCGGAGAGGATGATTACGGAAAAATTGCAACAGTAGAGTTAACAGATATTCCGGAAACCGGTAAAATTGGCTTTATCGTTCGTGAAGGAGACTGGAAAAACAAAGACGTAGATAAGGACAGATTTATCACAGACATACCTGATGATGGTGTTGTCGAAATTTGGCTACTTCAAGGTGAAGAGAAAATATACATGGCCAAAGAAGATGTTGAATTAGGTGGTAAGATAAAAACTGCCTACATAGATGATTTTAATTTAATAAACGTTACCTTAAATACGCCTGCTGAATTAACAGGTAAAGACAATGAAGGTTTCTCTGTTAAGGCAGGAGATAAGGATATTCCTATTAAAGAAGTAACTAGCACTGATAATAAAGAAGACCTATCTAGCAAGTTTAAAATAACTTTAGCTGAAGAGTTAGATCTAGGAGATACAGTTACAGTATATAAGGAAGACTATACTGAAAAGCTTGCTATTTCCGGAAAAATTATGGGCAGCAAAAAATTCAATGAGATGTTTTATTATTCAGGAGATGACTTAGGTAATGTCTACAGTAAGGACAAGACAAAGTTTAGAGTATGGGCTCCTTTAGCTTCTGAAGTAAAACTATTAACTTATGCCAAGGCTGAAGATAATGATCCTAAAGAAGAAATAAATATGACTAAGGCTGAAAAAGGAACTTGGACTGCAGAAATATCTGGGGACCAGGATGGTTTAATCTATACTTATAAAGTTAATAACGGTGGTGAATGGACTGAAGCTGTTGACCCTTACGCTAGAGCAGTTACTATTAACGGTAATAAAGGGGTTGTAGTTGACCTAGACTCTACTGACCCTGAAGGATGGAAGGGAAACAAGAAGCCAAAGCAAAAGGATATTATGGACACCATAATATACGAATTACATGTTAGAGACTTCTCCTCTTTCAAAGACAGCGGAATGACAAACCCTCGTACTTTCTTAGCATTCTTACCTAAGGATACAAAGGGTCCTAATGGAGCTTCTACAGGTTTAAGCTACCTAAAGGAATTAGGTATTACACATGTACAGTTACTTCCAATATACGACTATGCTACAGTAGATGAAACTAATCCAACTGCAGCTTATAACTGGGGTTATGACCCTAAGAACTATAACGCAGTAGAAGGAAGTTACTCTACTGATCCTGCAGATCCAAAGGCAAGAATTAGAGAGTTAAAGCAAGCTATACAGGCAATGCACGATGAAGATTTGAGAGTAATAATGGACGTTGTTTACAATCATATGTACGACGCTAATACATCAAACTTTAATAATATCGTTCCAGGTTACTATTTTAGAAAAAATGCCAGTGGCGGATGGGCAAATGAATCTGGCTGTGGTAACACAATTGCTACAGAAAACGCTATGGCAAGAAAGTTTGTTATTGACTCAGTAAAATACTGGGCTACAGAATATAACCTTGATGGATTTAGATTTGACCTAATGGGCCTTATGGACGTTACTACAATGAACGAAGTGAGAACTGCCCTTGACCAAATCGATAAAAGTATATTTATTCACGGTGAAGGTTGGAATATGGGAACTACCCTTACCGATGAAGAAAAGGCTATCCAAAGAAATGCTAAAGTTCTTAAAGGTATAGGTTTCTTCAACGATACTATTAGAGACGGTATAAAAGGTAGTGTATTCAACCAATCAGAAGCAGGCTGGATAAACGGAAATTACTCCCGTAAGACAGATGTTATAAAAGGTATAGTTGGAGCTATTAAATATAACGATAAGATATCAACTTGGGGTGAAGGAGTAGAACCTTATCAGTCCACTAACTATTCAGAAGCTCACGATAATAATACTTTATGGGATAAATTAGCCTTCACAAATCCAGATGATTCAGAAGAGGATAGAAAGAAGATGCACAAGATGTCATCTGTTATAGTTCTTACCTCTCAGGGTATTCCTTTCATCCACGCTGGACAAGAATTCTTAAGAAGCAAGGATGGAAATCCAAACTCCTATAATGCATCTGAAGAAATTAACACCTTAAACTGGCAGACAAGAGCAGACAATGACGATATGGTGGAATACCACAAGGGTTTAATAAAACTAAGAAAAGCTCATCCTGCTTTCAAGATGCCTACTGCTAAAATGATAAAAGAAAACCTTAAATTCTTTGAGGATACTCCAGATACCCTTATTGCTTATCAAATTAACAACAATGCTAACGGAGATAAGTGGAACGATATAGTTGTAGCTTTCAATGCTGATACAAAACCACAAACTATTACTCTACCAAAGGAAGGCAAATGGAACATTGTTGTTGATGGAGAAAAAGCTGGTGTTGAAACCTTAAAGGTAATTGAAGGCGACACTTACGAAATACCTGCACTAAGTTCAGTAGTTATGTACTCAGGAACAAAGTCTGCTGCTAACAACCCTCTAATCTGGGCTCTAGCATGTGTAGGCTTAGCAGTATTAGTTGGAGCATTTATAGCTGTAAAAAAGGTTAAAGCTAAAAAAAATTAAAGATTAAATATTGATCTCCATAAAACCTTCATAATATAAAAGTAAAAAAGTATGCCCTTAAACAGGCATACTTTTTTATTATTGAGCTATAATCAAGACTAAAATTAATCTTATTCGCAAACCCTATCTAGAAATTTAGCTAAAAACTCATCTCTATCCTCTTTATATTCTAACTTCCTCATTAGTCTATATAAGAAGGTTTCTTCCTCCCATTCCTTTCTTCTAGCATAGTAATCCTTAGAGATACTATAAAAATCCTCTGGGAAGCTTAAAAAGGCTTTTAGGACCTCCAATTCTCTTCTATCAAGGGGATTAATTGTAGAATAATCTTCTACAATACCTTTAGCCTTGTCTAAATCAAAGGCAAAGTTCTTAACTGCTTTATTAATAAAATTGCAAAGATCATGAACCCTTAAATCGATAATAGCAAAGTCAAAATCTATAAAAAAGGCCTTATCTTCATTTATTAATATATTATGATCTGCCAAATCATGATGGCAAATAACCTTTTTATCTTCTTCACTGCATATCTTTAAATAGGAAGTAGAAGTAAGAAACTTGATACTCTCTTCAATTTCCTTAATATAACTATCTACATGAGTAAGAAAGACTTGATCAAATCCACTCTTATATTCATGCAACAAGGCTAGTTCCTTAAAAAATTTTAATTCCTCTAATCGTCTTTTGAAATTTTCAATAGCTCTTCCTGCCATGTACTTTTCTTGATAGTTACACCTATACCCCTCTGAAGCCTTATGCATTTCTGCCATACCTTTAACAGCTATGGTAACATCTATTGGATTGCTAAACTCTGCTTCCCTTCCTTGGGCCACATCTATTACACAGTACAGTTCTCCATTGCAAATAGCGTATATTTCTCCCTCTAATGTCTTGGTAAAACTAATGATCCTATCAAAACTTCTTCTTATATATTCCACAGCTTCATAAATAAACTGTAGGTTTTCTTTAGAGTATTCTACCTTCTTTAAAATTTTTCTACCCTTATCTGTAAAGAGCAAGTATACATTTCTTAAGGGGACTAGATCCGTCACCTTAAGTCCGAATTTGTTAAACAAGTCTACATAAAGATCGTATCTAGATAAATACTTTTTTTCTCTATACCTAGCAATATCATTAATTTCAGACACCACCCTTCTATCTAAAGAAGACTTTTGCCATCTTTTTTTATGGCAATTAGCAGCCTCTTAGCATATTCATCATCATTCCATTGTTTTTTGCCATATCGGTATCTCTCACAACATTTAATAAATTCTTCTGGATAAGATACCATTGCAGTAATAAAAGCTTGGCTGTCATTAGATAAGCCCTCCAAATGGCAAAATACCTTAATAGCTTCTATAAAATCCAAGCTATATCCCCTTTTTTTAAGCTTACTAATAAAATGTACAGCGTCACACTCAATCATGTTGTAACAACACTTCTTTAAGCTTCTTATGTTTATTCTTTTGTCTTCCCTAAGATTATCAAAGTAAGTACTTCCAATACATATTTCATTTCTTTTCATACTTCTTTCTATAAGACCGTAATAACCGTTGTCATAAATATATTTAATGGCCTGCTCTGCCCTTTCCAAATACTCCGGCCCCCTATCAAGAAGAAGTTTTTCGAAGTCATTAGCAGGACCCTCTTTTTTATATCTAGCTAGATCTCTTTTTAGTTTCTTGTTTTTAACCTTCCATCTTTCCACCCTTCTGCCTGTACAATTTTCCATCAGGCCTGAATTGAAGGCAGATACTCCCATAGTTAGTTTGTGAAACTTGCTAATGGTATAAAGCTGCTTATATATACTGTCTTTTGATAAAGGTTCCCTGTATTCTTCATCCTGCCTAAAGCTTTTTACTAGCTCTATACCACGGCTATTAAGATATTCCTTAAAATCTAAGAAGTATTTTTCATTCAATAAGTTCTTCCCCCTTTCCCTTTATAGTTAAAGAACATGAATTCATCGATAAACTCTTGTTTTTCTTCCTTATCTTCAATTATCTTAGCTAACTTTTTTAAGAAAAAATCCTCACCCCAAGGCTGTTTCTCCCAGTAGTACTGGATTCCTACCTGCCAATAATCCTGGGGAAACTCCATAAAGGCAGCCATGATAGGTATATCTTCCGGCTCTACCCTATAGACAGAATCATATGCTTCCAAGATAAACCTAGCATTTTCTAAATCCCATTTGCCATTTTTCATTCTTCTTATTAATAGACTGGCTAAATCATGAAGATGGGTATCTAGTATGGCATAATCAAAATCTATTATGGCAACCCTGTTATCAGCTCCTATTAATACATTATGATGGGCAAAATCATGGTGACAAAAACCTCTGCCTCTTATCTCCTTTGTCATCTTTATATAGTAGTCACTTTCCCCCAAGTGTTGCAAAGCCTGATCACATCGTAACAATTCTTCTTCCATATGCTCCATGTAAATTATGTCAAACTCACTTTTCTCTTCCTTTTTTTCTATCCTTGCCTTGAAATCTAATATTTCCTTCTTCCTTGTTCTATAATTATCAAACCATTTAAACCAGCCTATTCTCGGCTTCATATTGTCTTTTATCTCAAAGCCTTTGCTTTTTATATGAAGCTCTGCTAGAACCTTTGCTGTCATTTCTATATCAAGGGGATTGTCATAATTACTTTCCCTTGCTGCCAGCCAAGGTGTAAGATAGGCATAGTTATTATCCAGCTCAATGTACTCCTTTCTATCCAAAGTTTCAATTATAGGCGGCACAGCTTTAAATTCATTGTTATACAAATGCTTTATAGTAGCTAAAATAAATAGAAAATGAGGCTTTTCATATTTAATAATTTTCAAGCAATATTTCCTTCGCTCATCACATATTAGATAGACATTCTTAATCTTTTCTATAGTTACTGCCATGACGCCATATTTCTCTGCTACGATTTTTTTCACAAAGGCTGTATCCAAGATTAGCCCCCCAAAAAAATTATTCCTTTTTTATTATATGTAGCCCTTAGTATAAGTGCGACTTTTTATAAGACTCCTTTAGTGAACTTTATCTCTTTCATTAATAAATAAAAAAATCTACTAGCTTATAGCACATTTTAGCTTAGTAGATAATATTAATAGTATATAGGCCTAATTTAAAAAGGTAGGTTCTTTATATTCATCCAGAACTTTTAGGGAGAGGATTATATGAGAATTGCCATTGATGCTAGAGGTGTCAATTGGTATAAAGGAACAGGTATCGGTACTTATACTGACAAGGTTCTAAGCCAGCTTTTAAATATAGATAAAGAAAACTACTATCACATTTATTGGTCAGGAGAAGACTATGACCGTTTTAGCTATGCCAATTCAAAAATTATAATGACTTCTAAGAAACATCACCGCTTCTTTCAACAAAACTATATGCCTGCTAATCTTTTAAAAGAAAAAATAGATCTATATCATGTGCCTCAAAACGGCATAGGCTTATGGGAGAAAATACAGTGCAAAAAAGTTATAACAGTACATGATTTAATCCCCTACATCATGCCAGAAACAGTAGGTAAAGGCTACTTATTAAAGTTTCTTAAGGATGTACCAAATATCCTTCAGTCTGCCGACGGCATTATTACGGTGTCAGAGTGGTCAAAGAAAGATATCCTAAAGTTCTTTCCCATAGATGAGGATAAAATTTTTGTAACACCCTTAGCAGCAGATTTAAAATATAAACCTATTGACCGTCAATGGTGCCGCTATATACTAGAGAAAAAAATTAACATAAAAAAACCTTTTATACTATATATAGGAGGATTTTCCCCCAGGAAAAATGTTCGTTCCCTAATCATGGCATTTTCCAAGGTATATAAGGATTTAAATAAAGACTATAACCTTGTTATAGTAGGATCCTTGAAGGATGAAGGCAAATGTCTAAAGGAACTTAGCCAAAAGCTTGGTATTGATTCTCAGGTCATATTTACTGGATTTGTTGAAGAAGATCTCCTTCCCATATTATATAACGGTTCAGAACTCTTCGTTTATCCGTCTTTTTATGAAGGCTTTGGACTACCTCCCTTAGAAGCAATGAGCTGTGGTACTCCAGTATTAACTTCTAATGTTTCTTCTATTCCTGAGGTTGTAGGTGATGCAGGCATATTAATAGATCCCTACGATACTTCAAACTTAATGGAGTCCTTAGCCAATACCCTAAATAATGAGCCATTAAAAAATCAGCTTTCCATAGCAGGCTTAAAGCGCGCCTCTCGATTTTCCTGGCAAAAAACTGCAAAAGAAACACTAATAACTTATGAACAGATAATGAAACTGTAAAAAAGAAGTGGATAAAAAACCACTTCTTTTAATTGATTATCTCTATTTATTTAATCCCCTGCTTCTCCATTGCTCTTCTTGTTTAATTCTTCTTCCAGTAAAGTTGTTAGTACACCTACATCTCGTCCTCCTAGAGCCTCTTCTTCCATTTGAATAAGTTTCTTTTCCAGCTCTTCATATCTATGGTCGTATAAGATAGCCACTTCTTCCTTGCTCTGTTCAGCCATAAACCTCCAAAGCCTTATTCCTTGATAATTGCTGCTAGTAGAATTAAATTCAGGTAGATTATACAAGACTGGCAGGGAAGGAATTATTCCAGCTTCTTTTAATGAGTAAGTAACAGAATCAACATCTGTTAGCAGGAAATTAAGAAAGTCTTGGGCAGCCTCCTTAGATTCTGTTTTCTTAGTAAGCATAAAAGCATTTCCTTCACCATGGACACTTCTTTTACCGCCATATTCAAAGGCAGGCAAGTTTTGAACTTCCCATTGAATATTATTAAGTTCAGCATCCTTATTTATTCTATTTATAATAGAGGGGTCCCCTAAGATACACAAAGCCTTACCTTCCTTTAACACTTGGACAGGATCTTCCCCTTCTTTTAAAGTATAAACCATCTCTTCCCTATACATACCCTTAATAGTAGACAAAACATGCTTATTTTCCTCTTCCGGTAAAGTAATAGAAGATTCATTAGAATATAAGGCCTTTCTAAACTGCCTTAACATACTTTTATACAGATTGCCATCTACATTTTCCCTTAAGGCTATAAGCTTGACCTGCCCTAAGGATTGATCCTTAAGTAGTATGCCTAAATCGGAAAACTCCAACCAAGTCTTAATTTCAAAGGAAGAGATCTTGTATTGATCTGCTAATTTTTTATTATATATTAAAACTTTAGGCTCTGTATCCCAAGGGAAGGCATAAAGCTTTTTATCATAAGTCACTTCCTCTAGTTTCCAAGGCAATATCTTATCTTTTATTTTATCCATGGCCTTATCTACAGTAACAAAGACCTCAGGATAACTGTTAACCATATTAGCTATATCATAGCTAGCTACTTCTATAATATGAGGAAGGTCCTCCTGAGATATATCCTCCTTACTAAGGTTACTTTTAATCTCTTCCTTAGTTAAGGCAGTAATCTCAAGTTCTAGCTCCGGATATTCCTTTTTAAAAAGCATAAAGGAATTACTTATACTATCCTTGCTTCTTTCACTGCACCAGATCCTTATAGTACCTGTTAACTTTTTATCCTTACCTACAATATTATCTATAGGACCATTGCCATAACAGCCTATTATGGTCATTATTATTATTAAAGCTAGTAGTAACAATTTATATAAATAACTTTTCTTCTTAAGGTTAATTCTCATTATTCCCACCACTTTTCAAAGAATTCTACCATAAAATTCTTTTATTTTTATTATTTTTAATTTTATCATAGCAATAATATTTTATCCACTAAATTCATTGTAAAAATGCATAAGGCCTTACAAAGGCTAATATATTTTCATGTACATAGTAATTTTCTTGAAATTAGGGTAAATTGCTGATACAATATTTTGAAAGAGGATAAAAGGGGGATGCATCAATGAAGGAAATCCGTAATAAAACGGTAGCAATGCTAAAAGAAAACCAAAACCTTTTAGATGTGAAAAAAACTACTATCGGTATAGATGCTTTTATCGATAAAATTGTTAGAGTAGTACATAGCAAAGATGACAACCAAAACTATAGCTTCTTTACTGATATGGATCAGTTTGGAAAGCATATCAGCTCAAAAAGTGGCATGAGCTGTGGTATTGAAATTTGCCAAAGATTTACCAAGCTGGGAGGAAACTCTCCAATAATGTCTAATGCTTTAGGTTCCTTAGGTGCAAAGGTAAATTGTATAAGCGCCTTAGGTTATCCTGACATTGATCCAGTCTTCAAAGAGCTTTCTTCAAATTGTAGCTTGTATACTATAGGTAATCCTGGCTATACCACTGCTTTAGAATTTGATGACGGTAAAATAATGTTATCTCAAAGAGATTATTTAAATAAAATTACTTGGGAAAGCTTAAAAGAGAAAATCGGTCTTGATACTCTTAGAGAGTTCTTCTCTAGTAGCAATCTTATTGGACTAGTTAATTGGACTGGAATGTTAAACTTTAATGAAATTTACAGAGGAATTTTAGATGAAATCTTCCAAGGCAGCCAAGTTAATAAAGAAAGAATTCTATTCTTTGACATGTGCGATTTCTCAGAGCGTACTCATAAGGATGTAAAGGAAGCAGTAAAGCTGATTAATGAATTTAACAATTACAGCTCTGTTATATTTGGCTTAAACGAAAATGAAGCTATCTTATTATACCAAGCACTCTTCCCAGGCAAAGAAGTTCCTAGCCTCAAAGAATTAGGTAAATACATGTATGACAATTTAAAGGTTGACTATTTAGTAATCCATACCTTAACAGATTCTTTAGCCTGGTACAAGGATGAATTTGCACAAATACCAAGTCTTTATGTTAGAAAACCTAAGCTTTCCACCGGTGGTGGCGATAACTTCAATGCAGGCTTATGCTTTGGTTTCCTACTAGGCTTAGATTTAGAAGGAGCCCTATGTACTGCCAATGCAACTTCAGGATATTATGTAAGAAATGCTAAGAGCCCTACTTTAGACGACCTTATAAAGACTATAGAAAATTGGGATGAATTAATAGAAAGTCCTTAATAAATATAATTTAAAGTTCGATGAAAATTTTAAGAAGTGTGCTGCTGCACACTTCTTTTCTAATACCAATAGCCCGGTCCATAATAAGGACCTCTTCGGTTTAACAGCTCACCAATTAATATTACCCCTACTAAATCATTAAGTAACCTTCTTCTATCATAACGTCTTCTTCGTCTTCGGTCCTCAGCTCTGCATTGATCCTTGTCCTTTTTATCATCAACATCCCTTTCTAATTCCTTTTCAACCTTTTTACATATGTCCTCTACAATGTCTTTCATTTCCTCTTTAGTTGGACAGTAATTTTTACCATACTTTCTTTCCAGTAGATCACACTTATATCTTACATGGGGATAGATAACGTAATAGCTATGAGGATACATCATCTCTATTTGTCTTTCATCAATTAAATTTTTATTTACCTCCTTTCCCATCATGGGCATATTGGGCATTTGATATGATCCATAGCCGCAATTAGCCATCATAGGATACTTATGGATCTTATCCATAGGACACTGGCCTTTTTCCATAACAGGGCACATTGGCTTATCTGCACTATTTTTTTTGCAGTCTTTACAATACATTTAAACCTCCAAGATAATATTAATAGTTCATTTTATAATATGTATATTATTAGTTTATTGTGTACAGAAAAATCCTTACACACTTTTAGAGGCCAAAAATCAGATATCCTCCTTTAACTTTCCTTGGTCCTCTGCTAAAATACTTATATAGTTAGCAGATCAACTATTAATTTAAACATGGAAGAAGGAATAGAAACATTGGAAATCATAAAATTTTTACAGGGCTTTTCTACGGATTTTCTTGATAAGGCATTCCAATTTATAACCTTTCTAGGTGAAGGAGCTTTTTATGTATTAATAATTGCTACTATTTATTGGTCTGTGGATAAAAGTATTGGCTTAAGACTTGGTTTTATACAAATTTTTAGTATGTTTACTAATGGACTTATAAAAAATATCTTTAAAGCAGCTCGGCCAATTGGACAAGAAGGTATATTCTCCCTTAGAACTAAAACTGCCACTGGCCATTCTTTTCCCAGTGGTCACACTCAAGGTAGTGCTACCTTTTGGAGCTCCTTAATGAAGATATATAAAAAATCCTGGCTCTATATTATAGGTTCCATTATTATATTAGCTGTTGGTATTTCACGATTATACTTAGGAGTACACTGGCCAAGGGATGTAGTTGGAGGCATTATATTTGGTGTCCTAAGCATGTTTATAGCTGATAAAATTATTAGCCTAGCTTTGAAAAAAGAAGACCACAGATACTTGCAACTTTTAGTATTACCAGCTTTTTTAGTCCTAGTATTCATTCAAGACAAGGACTATGTAAAGGCTGTAGCTATGACTGCTGGCTTATATCTAGGTTATATCCTTGAAAGTAAATACATCCACTTTGATAGCAAAAGCTCCCTCTTAGAACAGGTAATTAAAATCACTATTGGATTATTGGGACTTCTAATTGTTAAAATGACAATGGAGCTAATCCTTCCCGATAATAATATTGCCACCTTTATTGATTATTCCCTCTTAGCCTTTTGGATTATGGCTGGAGCTCCTTTTCTTTTCGTAAAACTTGGACTCTCTGCCAGTAGAGCAAAAGTAAATAATAAGTTCACTAAGCCTATGTAATTTTAAGACAGGCTTCTCAAACTTTTGGAAGGCCAATGCAGATATGTATCCTTATTCTGCACTGGCCATTTTTATTTATTCTATCTGTAACTTTAGATCCTCAAATAACTTTTTCATAAAGGTTTGTTCCTCAATAAAATGTCCCATTAAGGTTTGCCACACCTTATCTTCAGGCGCCAACTTTTTAAGCTCAGGTATAAGCTTTAAAAAGTTTTCGTCCATAATTAAAAATTCAGAGATTAGCTTTCTTAATTCCCCGCCTACATCATTTCTATAATATTGATTGTACACTAGCTGTTCTCTTGTTTGAATAACCTTCTCCTTAAATTCAGCGAAATCCCTATTAACATTGGCCAAGGCATCTTCTATATCTCTTGGCAGCTCTTTGCCTGATAGTTCCGCTATGGTTTTTGCCACTATAGGATGCTCACTGGATATATCACTCCATAAAATTAGCTCGTTAAATACGCAGTCATAACTGCTAGCATAAGTAAAACAATACATCTTACCCCTCCATTAAAAAATACACAATAATAATATATTCTAAACCTTCCACTTTGCTACAAGATTTGCATATAAGGACTTTTTCTGGCAATACTATTTATAGATATCCAATGGTTAATTTATAGGCAATAAGGAAAGCCAATAAAAGGGCTAGAAAGCCCCCGCTTTTGAGGAGTGATAAACTTATGATAGTAATATATCACGATGTAGGAGGATGTCATTCTTCCGCCACTGCAGCAAATATACATATAAACAAGCTTCCTATGAACCGTACCCCCAGCATGGAAGAAATAATAGCCTTGCCTACCTTTGATAAAATTGAAAAATCAGATAAGGGAAAACTTATTTATATAGGAGAAGACGAATTTGGAGCTCAGGTCTATACCCTAGCCCGTCGTAGGAAGGCTAACTTAGTTATCCCTGCCATTTCTGACTTGTATAGGATTACCACCGGAAGCCTGAAGGGATTTTTTTTAGCCAATACCTCCCCTGCCGTAAATAACACTATGAGAATTGGCGGCGTAAGTTCTAGAGTCTTTGGCTTAGTGTCCTTTGGAAGGCCTAT
>JAAYTB010000110.1 GCA_012523855.1 Clostridia bacterium | reverse complement strand
GTATTAATATATACAAAATTTCAATTAATATACCCTTTATATTTTTACTATAACTTGATGTTCACCTTCCTTTAGCCATGGAATAAGATTGCCTGAGAGCTTTTCACCGTCCAAACTAATATATTTTTCTTCCTGCCTTTCTACCCTTATATAGTATTTACAATTTCCTCTTGTAAATTCTATACTATATTCCTCCCAGGTAAATGGAATTGCTGGCTCTATTGCAAAGCCCTTATCGCCTTTTAACTTTAAACCTAGGATAGCTTCTATTCCTACCCTATACATCCAACCTGAAGCACCAGTATACCAGCTCCAGCCTCCTCTTCCTCCATGGGGGTCTCTATAATATACATCAGCAGCCATAACATAGGGTTCTACCTTATATTGTTCACATTCTAAAACTGTTTCTGAATGATTTATAGGATTGATCATATTAAAGTAAGTCCAAGCTTTATCTCCATTTCCTTGAAGGGCCTCAGCTAATATAAACCAAATAGCTGCGTGAGTGTATTGGGCACCATTTTCTCTAACTCCTGGTACATATCCCTTTATATAACCTGGCTCCAAGAAAGAATTATTAAAGGCTGGTGTTAGCAATAAGATCATACCCTTATCTTCTTTTACCAAATACTTTTCAGCAGAAGACATTGCCTGCTTAACCCTAGCAGCTTCGCCTGCACCACTTATAACAGACCAGGATTGTACAATGGAGTCTATTTGACATTCCTCATTTTGAATTGAACCTAAGGGAGTACCGTCATCAAAATAAGCCCTTCTGTACCAGCTACCGTCCCAGCCATGTTCTTCTATATTCTTTCTAATAAAGTCTGCCTGATTTTTGTAGTATTCATATTTTTCTTCATCCTTTTTATATTTGCATATTTCTTTAAAATTATTCAGAATGCTGTATAGGAACCATCCTAGCCATACACTTTCGCCCTTTCCTTCATTTCCTACGGTACTCATTCCGTCATTCCAGTCACCGCTACCCATAAGGGGGATATTATGTGGGCCAAACTTCAAGGCCCTGTCTATAGCCTTTAGGCAATGCTCATAAACGGTACCTACCCTCTGACTCTTTCTAGCCACTGTATATCTCTCGTCCTCCCCTTCCCTTAAAGGTTCATCCTCCAGATAGCCAGCAGTTTCATCTAAGATTGAATAGTCACCAGTACTATTTATATAATTGGCAGTGACATAGGGTAACCAAAGGAGGTCGTCGGAGAATCTTGTTCTAATTCCGCTATCCACAACGGGATGCCACCAATGTTGAACATCTCCCTCTAAATACTGTCTTTCAGCACTTCTCAATATCTGTTCCCTGGTTATCTTACTGTCGATAATACCTATGTTCATAGAATCTTGAAGCTGATCCCTATAGCCATAAGCTCCTCCAGATTGATAGAAGGCAGTTCTAGACCAGTACCTGCAGGCTAGGGTTTGGTACATGAGCCAGCCATTTAGCAATAGATCCATAGACTTATCAGGTGTAGTCACCTTTATACGTCCTAGGAACTCCTGCCAGTAATTGATGGTTTCTTCAAAGGCAATAAAGGCCTGTTGTATATCACTATACTTTCTTATACAGCTTTCAATTTCCTCCAAACTTTCATATTGGCCTAAAATTACTACAAAGCTTTTCTTCTCACCGGGATCCAGCTCTAGCTTTGTATTCTGGCAAAGGCAGGGATCTATTCCAGCTCCACTTATATTGGATAGGACTTCTTTTCTCATGGCTTCAGGGGAGAATATACTTTTCCCTCTACCAATAAATTCTTTTCTAGAGCCAGTAAAGCTTTCTTCTTTACCTGCAGAAATGTGGAGAAAGGCCTTTAACTTTCCAAAATGCTCACTGTAAGAATTTTCACCATAAATATATTTCTTTTCCTGATTAATCATGGTGCTAATATATTGTGCCGTATTTTCAGCTACTACCCCTAAAACTAATTGAGCATAGTAGGTAAGGGATAATTTTCTTTTCTTTTCACTAAGATTATTCAAGGTAACTATTATTATTTTGCAGCTTTCATTCATAGGAACATACATGGTTTCGCTAGCTTCAATACCATAGGCTTCATGGATAAACTTAGAGTAACCGAAACCGTGCTCTATAATATACCTACCATTATCCCTTATAGGTTTTGGAGTTATAGTCCAATAGTCTCCACTTTCTTCATCTCTTATAAAGAGAGCTTCCCCTGGTATATCCGTTATAGCATCGTTAGACCATGGAGTAATCTTATTTTCTCTGCTATTTTCACTCCAGGTGTAGGCAGAGCCACTCTCTGAAACATGGAAACCAAACTTTTCATTTGAAATAACATTAATCCAAGGGGCTGGAGTAGTTTTAAAATCATCAAGAATTATGACGTAAGCATTATTATCCTTGCTAAAACCTCCATAGCCGTTGTAAAAGTACAAGTCTTCAGGCCTATAATACTTTTTCATAATCCTTCTGTTAAGACTTGTTATTTCCCTACTAAATTCTACAGAATAGGCCTGCTTCAACTTCCATTTGAACTTGCCTATCCTATCTTTACTTAAATCATTTTTTCCTATATCTTTAGACTCATTTTTTCTTATAGTTTTATTTTCCGCCGCCTGGCTTCTTATAAAGCTTACTGCTTCCTTATCCAGCTCATTATCGTCTATATTCTGAATTTTTATCAAATCAACCTTGCTATCCCAACCGCCATTTATTTGCTCAGCAAAGCTTCCCTTTTCAGAATCTATAACCAGTCTGGCTATGGCCATAAGAAAGTCTATAGTAGGATCATCCATGGTGGCTCTGCTATGAACAAAGACTCCACCCTTATTCTTTCCGCTACCTTTTGCCACCGCCAGCAAGTCTCTTACTGCATGCTGCAAGGGCTGGGAATAGGAAACTTCTTCTAGGTTTAGGATAACTAAATCCACCTTCAAGCCTTTCATTCCCCAATATTCATGAGCACTAATAAGCTGCCTTACATAATCCAAATCATTTTCATGCCTTATTATAAGTAAAACTATAGGCAGGTCACCGGAAATACCAAAGGGCCATAAATCCTTTTGATGCTTCTTAATATTTCTAATGTAGTCTTCTCTCTCTATTAATTGTTCGTTAATGAACAATATTCTAGAAGCCATTATTTGATATAAGTTAGCCTGAGTAGACTTAATTCCCATATACTTCATTTCTACCTGACTCTCTGTCCAAGCCAACTCAAAGGCCCTGTTAATGTTTTGGAATTCCCTATACTTCTTAGCTAAATCTATAGCCTCTTCCTTTGAATCTGCCACTGCTATGGTATAGGCAATCTGACAGCTTTCACCGCTTTTAAGAACAACTCTTCTTCTCATACTAATAATAGGATCTAAAACTGCTCCTACAGTGTTATATAAGGGGGCATCCTTATCCATAGCTATAGGGTTATAAAGAGTTCTACCACGGCCTATAAAATTGAGCCTGCTAGTTTCATACTGTACATTCCCTACAGCTTCTCCTTGTAAGGCAATGGTTTTCATTACCCATGGTTTCTTTTGCCCCTTAGCTCTTGGCCTCCTATTGGCTAAAATACAACCATTAGAATCTATATATTCTGTGCTTATAAATAGGTTGCTAAAGGTAGGATGTACCACATCTGCACTATATGGAGCTAAGGTAATTTCACAATAGGAAGTGACCTCTAAAATCACTTGATCACTGCCATGATTTGTTAGGGTAAGCTTTCTTATTTCAGCATTATCTTCACCGCTTACAGTTATTTCTGTGTGAGAGCTAATATCTCCATCTTTTCTCTTAAATTCAACCTTATCCATAGAGAAGATAACCTTATATTCCTCTCCTTCACTTTTACAAGGCTGGTAGGTGGAACTCCAGTACTGGCCGCTATTTAGATTTTTTATATAGATAAACATACCATTACTATCATCGGTAGGATCTTCCCTCCAACGATATATGGTCATATCATCCCTTTTACCATAGCCACTACCACTGTTAGATATCATTGTGCTATAAGTTCCATTAGATAGTATATGGGTTTCTGGATTATCTGTAAGGGCTGTGCTGTAGGACCTAACAAAGAGGCTAGGCTTGGTTTTACTGCCTTCATAGGCATTGAAACTTATCTTTCTATCATAAACTACATTCTTAGGCATCTTTTCCTGTAGCAGTAATTCTGTAGCTTTAATTTCTGGTATACTATGAAATCTTTTAACTAGTATATCTTCCCTTAGTACATTGCTTAGTGCCATTAGGCTCATACCTTGATGGTGGACCATAAAATTTTTCACCACCATCTTATTTTTCCCCTTAGGCAACCTATCTCTGGTGTAGTCTACTGCTTCGTAAAGGCCATAGCGGCCTTCCATCCCTTCCCTTATAAATCTTCTAATGTTATTTAAACTACCCTTTAGATCCTTTTGCATAGTAATTATGCTGGCATAAGGAGCTACTACCAGTTCATTAGAAAGACCTCTTTTTACTCCTACACCTGGAACACCAAAGGCCTTATATTGATAATTCATGGCCTTGTCAAAGTAATAAAAGGCAGATTCAGATATGCCCCAAGGCACATTTCTATCCCTACAATATTTCTTTTGACTTTCAATAACAGCCTTATAAGTCTCATCTAAGAGAGTATCAGGGTAAGTCCTCATTATAAGCAGGGGCATAAAATACTCGAACATGGTTCCACTCCAGGAAACCAAGCCTTTAGACCTGCCCATAAAGGTTATTGAACGGCCTAATTTAAACCAATGCTTTTGTTCTATATCTCCTTTAGCTATGGATATAAAACTTGCGCAGCGGGCTTCAGAGGCCAGCAAATCATAATAACTATTATTTAGCGAATCCTTTTCTATATCATAACCGATAGAAAACAATTGTCTTTTTTTATCATAGAGGACTTTAAAATCTGTGGCTTTAACAAAATTATATAATCTGCCTATAACATTTTTAGCCTTTAAACATTGGTTTGATATCTCTTTTCTGCTATTGTCTATTAGGCCCAATAGAGCTTCTTTCTTGCCCCCTGTATCCTTACTTAACAATTGATTTTTTTCACAGATCTTATTTAAATAATCACCGATTTTGCTAAAAGGAACTGTAGCTAAGGAAGTTTCTAATTCTTCTAACTCCTTTACTTCCCTTAATTCATCTGACTTTAATAAATCTGCCCAAGGGGCATACCTTTGAATTTCACCTAAGAACTTGCTACAGCTGTTTTTTAATTTACCATTCCAATACAAGCCTCTATCATTGGCTTTCTTTTCAATGTCTATAACCCTACTCCACAAGGCCATTAAAAAGCTTTTCCAGCTACTGATATTCATATTAAGACTTTTAAGATCTTCTAAAATATCATCATAGGGGTTTTTCATAGAAGTTTTTTCCCTTATTTCCGTAGAAGCTAAGGTTATAGTATCTTCTAAACCTAATTTATAGTTATCACTTAATAAGGGCTCATTTATATAGTCCTCTATGGCTTTAGCTGCCATCCACAAGTAGGCTACCATATTTCCACTGTCTACAGAGGACACATATCGTGGATAAAGAGGGGCCTTACTTTTTGTATCATACCAATTATATAAATGGCCTTTAAACTTTTCCAGGCTCTCAATATTAGTCAGGGTTTTATCAATTCTTTCAATAGTTTCACTTAGACTAATATAGCCTAAATCGTGGGCACAAAGATTGCTAGTAATCCCCATGCCTATATTGGTAGGAGAAGTTCTATAGGCTACTCCATTAGGTGGATTTTCTTGATAATTGTCTGGTGCTAGCCAATTATTTTCCTTATTAACAAAGTCCTCAAAATAAGCCCAAGTTTCTCTACTTAGTCTTCGCAGTAACTTTTCATCTTCCTCATTGAAATTATAAGCTTCCTTTTTATACTCCTGACTAATATAGTAAGCAAGGTAAGGGCTTATAAACCAAAGAAGGGTAGATGGAATCATGATTAATCCCCAAGAACTAGAGCTATTAAAGGCCAGCACTAATATAACTATAGCTATAGCACTGCCAACCCACATGGTCTTTATATAGGACTTTAAGCTCTTGTCACTTTGTGCTTCTACATCAGCAGCAGTTTGCCATTCCAAGAGATTCTTTTTGCTTACAAATAAGCGATATAGTGTTCTAAATATAGCATCACACATTAAATATGCCATATAGGGCAGAAAACAAAAGAGCATAAAGACTTGCTCCACAGCCATTAGACTATTTTTTAGTTTTCCCGTTAAGCTTATGCTTTTACTAGGAAGCATAACCACTTCTGAAACATCAAAAAATACAGGGCACATTATGGACAGGAAGGCTATAATTATCCAAGGACCATTACTAGGCAATATGGCAAAAGCTAAAATTATAAGTAAAATTATAGAAGGACTTAAAAGACTTCTTCTTAGATTATCAAACAGCTTCCAAATAGATAAATTATTTAAAGGACTTTTTTTACTAATCCAAGGTAGCAACTGCCAATCTCCACGAACCCATCTATGGAGCCTCTTGCTACTAGCATTATAATAAGCTGGATATCCATCTACCAATTCTATATCTGTAACCAAGGCAGTTCTAGCATAGCTACCTTCTAATAGGTCATGGCTTAAAACCGCATTTTCCGGAATTTCATCCTTCAAAACCCTTTCAAATACGTCTATGTCATAAATACCCTTGCCAGTGAATATACCTTCTTTAAAAAGGTCCTGATATACATCAGATACGGCGGTAGTATATATGTCTATACCTGTCTCTCCAGAAAATATTCTTGAAAAAGGAGTTTTATTAGCGTTAACATTGCCTACACTAACCCTTGGCTGCATAAGTCCATATCCTCTAAGAACCTTCTTCTTTTCTATATCCACCCTTGCTCTATTCAAAACATGGGTCATAGCTCCAATTAACCCCTTGGCAGCATCTCTTGGCAAAATAGTATCACTATCCAAAGTTATTACATATTTAACCCTCTGCAATTTGCTAACATCCCCGCTGATTATATTATATGTAGTATTGTTATCTCCTCTTAAAAGAGCATTAAACTCCATGAGCTTTCCTCTTTTTCTTTCCCAACCCATCCAACAGCCTTGTTTTTCGTTATATAACCTCCGTCTACATAAGAAGTAAAATTTATCTTCTCCCTCTCTGCTGTATTTTTTATTTAACTGCCTAACCCTTTTTAAAGCAGTATTAATAATCTCAGCATCTTTCTCTTCATGCTCTTTGTCACTGTCATAAAAATCTCCTAGCAAGGCAAAATATAAATTATTCTCTGAGTTAGATAGATAATAAATTTCTAAATCATCAAGTAATTCTAAGGCTCTTTTTTCACTATTTATTAAGGTTGGAATTGCAACTACAGTAGAAGCTTCTTCTGGTATTCCATCTTCTAAGGCCATTTTAGGAATAAAACTAGGTATAGTTAAAGAATTTACTGCCCAATTTAATATGGATATAACAATTTCACTGGCGGGAATTATCACTGCAATGGCTGCAACAATGTATCTCCATATGTCCCTATCTAAATCTCTATTTAGGCTTATGGCTATGGCCCCTACTTCAATGAAGATAATACCTAGGATAATTATTGATAAATAAAAGAATAAGGGTTTATTTTTTATTTGCTCCCTAATCTTATCTTTGAAAGAAGGCTTATAATCTATTTTTTTCTTTAAGTATTTGACACCGTCATCGATTAAGTAGTAGCCTACATGGCTTTGGTAATCTTCTCCCCCTTTTTCTTTTAGTTCATTGGCACATTCAATGACCTTTTTAGCTACAAAGGCCTCTCCTACCTTAGCCTTTCTAGCTAGCATTTCCAAGCTATGCCTGTAATTATCTCTTGATTCAAAGTCCATCTTTAAATATACTTCTGCAGGATCCTTCCTCAATATTTGCTCTACATAACTAAGGCTCTCGAAAGAATCCTTCCAGTTTACTCCTGACAAGTTCCTAATCGAGGAAATACTGTTTCCTAGTGAAATTTGATAATTAGCCTGCTTTCTATGTTCCCTGTTAATAGTTTTTTCTATGCTAGATTGCTTGGCTTCTAAGTTTTCATTGAGCCATCTATATACCTCATCGCTATCAACGCCGTTGTCCCTTATGACCTTTATTATCCTTTCAACAAAGTGGGAGGAAAATGTAAAGTCAGTGTTTTTTAAGACTTCTATCTCCTGGCTAAGTCTTTTCTCTGCAAAGGCATTGATAATTCTGTCTGCTACTATCTCTCCCTTTCTTTTTTCCTTTAAAGCATAGACAATCTTTTCAACTACATGGCTTATATTTTGAATTAGGGCAACCCTCAGCATTATAGGCAAGGCCCATAGTTCTCCACTATTTAGTATGGTGTTTCTCTGATAAGCCTTTATAAAGCTTTCCACCCTTTCCTCATCTATCAAGCCATCAGTATGAGATATGATTTCTACTGCAATGTGATAAACTCTGGGATAGCCCTTCATAATCCCCTTACTAATCACCGGTAAGTTCTTATAGTAGCTTTCCGGCATATTATATTTAACATCCTTATATTCCTTTTGGATTAAATATAAGTTATCCAGAAGCCATTCTGCTGCAGGTACCATGTCCTGCTTATCGTCCATCTCTTTATCAATAAATTCATAAGCCTTAATAATAGTTTCAAAGCTCTTATCAAGACTTTTTATTAATTTCCTTTTGGAACTTATCCGTTTTGTCTCAGAAAAGTGTGTAGATATTCGAACAGCATGTCTTTTTAACTCCTCACTATTAACATAGATATTAGGAAAGTCTTCCATAATATTTTCCTCCTTATCTTCTTGATTATAAAATAAGTAAATAGTTAGTGCTAAAGCTAGGGTCATAACTGTTAAATATGCATATATCATCCTTTTCTCCCTTTCTTGGTCATAATTTTCCTTTTCACCTTGTTTGAAAGACATCTTTATTATTGCCCAAGAAATAGAAAAATATTAAGATATAGAAAGGGATGTTTTATTTCCATCCCTTTGGAAACAAAACATCCCTAAATTATCTCATTTTTTATTAGATCTTCATAGCTTTCTCTTTTGCAAACCAGTCTAGCATTTCCTTTAGACACCATTACCACTGCCGGTCTAGGAATTTTATTATAGTTACTTGCCATAGAATAACCATAGGCACCAGTAGATAGTACTGCTAGTAGATCTCCAGCTTCTACAAGTGGCAGGCTAGCATCCTTTATAAGGATATCTCCGGACTCACAGCACTTTCCTGCAATGGTTACCACTTCTTTTGAGCTAGCTTCAACCCTATTAGCCAATAGCGCTTCATATTTAGCATCATATAGGGCTGGCCTAATATTATCTGTCATTCCACCATCTACAGACACATATTTTCTTACTTGAGGTATGTCCTTTATTGCCCCAACAGTATACAAGGTTATGCCAGCATTTGCTACTATGGATCTTCCTGGTTCAATAGTAAGTATTGGAGCTTCCATAGTAATCTCTTTGCACTTCCTATCATATGCTTCTAGAATAGCACTACAGAAGTCTTCTAATTTAAGAGGTTTATCCTCTTCAGTGTAGTATATACCAAAGCCTCCACCTAAGTCTAATTCCTTAAGCATATAGCCTGTGTCCTTATAAATACCTTCCATTAGTGATAGCATCAAATCTACTGCTTCCTTATAAGGTTCTGTCTCAAAGATTTGAGAGCCTATATGGCAGTGGAATCCTGCTAATTCTACATTTTCTGCCTTCATAACTTCCTTTACCACATTTAATAGATTGCCATTTAACAAGGTAAAACCAAACTTTGAATCTATCTGTCCTGTCTTAATAGAGTCATGGGTATGGGCCTCAATGCCTGGAGTAAGTCTAAGCAATACCTTTTGCTTTCTATTATGTTTTTCAGCAGCCTTATTTATATGGTGAATTTCAGAAAATCCGTCTACCACAAATCTGCCTACTCCTAGTTTTACTCCCATATCAACTTCTTCAATAGTTTTATTATTGCCGTGGTAATACACCTTTTCCAAAGGAAAACCGCTTTTATATGCTGTATAGAGCTCTCCCCCTGAAACTACATCTAGATGGAGCCCTTCCTCTTTCACAATATTACACATAGCCATTGTAAGAAAAGCCTTCCCTGCATAGGCTACTCGATTATTTCTCCCCTCAGCAGTAAATGCCTTCATATATCTTCTGCAAGTATCCCTAATAAGATCCTCATCATAAACATACAGAGGAGTTCCATATTGCTCAGCTAAATCTGTACATTTTATACCGCCTATTGTAAGTTCATTATCAATAACCTTCATACTGCCAAATAACTTCATTTAACATTCCTCCAACCTGATTTTTTAGCGAAAGTACACTATTAAAAAGAAGTTTTCTTGTTTTTCTGATACACTTATATAAAAATAAAAGTGGGCAGCTGCCGTCCATTATATATATTATCTTTATTTCAAAGTGTTGTGCCCATTTATCTGTTTTATTCTTATTAAGGAAAATACAGAAAAGACAAACCTTTGCTGTACTGTAATACAATTATATTATCACAAGTCTTACATCTTCCGCAATAGGTTTTTCATTATTTGTAAAATTCTAAGAAGGCTTTAATAATATATCCCTGGTCCTCAACTCCCCCTAATTCTCTAATAGAGTGCATAGCTAGTATTGGGCTACCAATATCCACTGACTTTATAGGCAGATGGGTTGAAGATATAGGCCCTATAGTTGAACCTCCTCTTTCATCAGAGCGGTTTACAAACTTTTGTACTGGCACTCCAGCCCTTTTGCAGATCATTTCAAAAACTCCACTAGTAACACTGTCAGAAGTATATCTTTGGGCTGCACTAATTTTTATTACAGGCCCTCCATTGATTACAGTTCTATTTAGAGGATCATATTTTTCTGAAATTGTTGGATGTACGGCATGGGCTAAATCTGCTGATATCATAAAGGAATTAGCATAGGCCCTAAACAATTCCTCTCTTCCTTTTCCTAAGGCTAATAAAATTCTTTCTAATAAATGGGGCAGTATTTCAGAATCTGCTCCCTGTCTTGTAGCACTCCCTACTTCTTCATTATCAAAGAAGGCTGCAACTTTAATGCCTTCAGCCTTGGGACTATGTATTAAGGCTTCTAAGGCTGCATGAACCATAGCTAAATTATCCAACCTACTAGAAGATATTAATTCATTCTCTGCACCAATTATTGACCCTTTCTCATATTCGTACAAATACAAATCATAGTCTAGTATTTCTTCTTCATTAATATTCATTTCCTTGGCTAACAACTTTCTTAAATAGTCCTTTTCTACCACACCCTTTGACACTGAAAGTAGAGGCAGAGTATGCCTTTGAGGATTTATTTGTACCCCTTCGTTTACTCTACGATTTAAATGTATGGCCAAGTTGGGAATAACTAGGAGGGGCTTGTTTATATTGACAAAGTATTTCTTTGGCATAAAACCATTGCTATTTGTAGTAATCCTTCCTGCTATAGAGAGAGGTCTGTCCATCCAAGTATTAAGAAAAGGACCTCCATAAACTTCTGTATTTAAAGTTATGTACTTTCCTTCTGAAACAATTTCAGCCCTAGGCTTTATTTTAAAGCCTGGTGAGTCAGTATGAGCACCTATTATTCTAAAGCCAGTTTCCTCTATTTCACCTTCTCCTACTTCAAAAGCAAAAATCGCTGAATCATTTACTTTAAAGTAATACTTTCCTCCCTTAGTAATAGTCCATTTATCTCTAGCCTTTAATTCTATAAAATTATTATTCTTTAATATGCCTTCTGCAGTTAATACTGCATGATAGGCCGTAGGACTTTCATTTATAAATTCCAATAGCTCTTCAGCATATTCCCTATTTGTTTTCATATGTGCACCTCCACAATTTTTTCAAAATATATATTAT
The DNA here is from genome assembly GCA_012523855.1 of Clostridia bacterium. Taxonomy (GTDB): domain Bacteria; phylum Bacillota; class Clostridia; order Clostridiales; family Clostridiaceae; genus Clostridium_AU. Next base: position 19,978 of record JAAYTB010000110.1, on the reverse strand, counting down.
AACTTTTATGATATACTAATATTATATAATTAAACAATAGCTTATTAAAAGGACGTGATAGGATGTTAACTAGTTTTTTAATAAAAACCTTTATTAAAAATAGTGATGATATAAAAAATGATAAAGTCCGGTCTGATTATGGCTCTTTTGCTGGAATAGTTGGTATTGTATCAAACTTAATACTTTTTATTATAAAGCTTATTGTAGGCTTTCTTACAAAAAGTATAGCTGTTACTGCAGACGCCTTCAACAATTTTACAGATAGTGCCTCCTCCTTAATTACCATTATAGGCTTTAAACTTTCAAAAGCACCAGCAGACGAAAAGCATCCCTTTGGTCATGGAAGAGTAGAATATATTTCTGCCCTACTGGTTTCCTTTATGGTTATCTTTGTAGGACTTCAATTTATTAAATCATCCTTCAACAGGATTCTGAATCCCTCCAAAGTAGTATTTGAAACTGTTCCTTTTATTTTGATGATCTTATCTATACTAACAAAAATATGGCTGGCTAGATTTAATGGTACTATTGGAAGTAAAATAAACTCTTCAGCTTTAAAGGCAGCTTCCTTTGATGCATTAGGGGATGTTATTACCTCCACCGTAGTAGCCTTTTCACTGTTGTTATCTTTGTGGACATCTTTTCCCCTAGATGGTTATATTGGAATAATAGTAGCCTTATTAATATTATACAATGGTTATCAGCTAGTTAAAGAAACTTTAAATCCTTTGCTGGGAGAAGCTCCTGACCCGGAACTGGCTGCAGCCATAAAGGAAAATCTTTTGTCCTATAAATACATAAGTGGTGTCCATGATTTAATAATCCACAATTACGGCCCTGGCAGATGTATCGCCTCAATTCATGCTGAGGTCCCCTCTGATATAAATATAGTTAAAATCCATAACATTATAGATGAAGCAGAAAGGGAGATTTCAGCCAAATTAAATATAGTATTAGTTATTCATATGGATCCTATAAATGTTAACGATGAAGAAATCAATGAAACAAAAAAAGAAATAGAAGAGGTCATCCATACCCTGCCTAATGTTAAATCCATACATGACTTAAGAATAGTAGGGGAAGGAGAATATAAAAATATAATATTTGACGTAGTAACTATTACTAACGGTAAGTTTAGCCACAAGGATGAGGCTAAATTAAAGGAGGCTATTAATAAAAAGATAAAGGAACTCCACCCTCAATATAATTGCATTATTACTGTAGATAGAGATTTCTCTGAATGGTAAAAAAGTGCTGTTGCACAACTAACAAATCAGTTAATTGTGCAACAGCTCCTTTTTTTATTCTGATTTCACTGTCTTTATGTATACCTTCCTATTTCTCGGTCCGTCAAACTCACAGAAGAATACCCCTTGCCAAGGTCCTAGTTTCAACTTTCCCCCTTGGATTATTACCGTAACGGAGGAACCAATTAGCCCAGCCTTAATATGAGCATGAGAATTTCCCTCTAGATGCCTATGAATGGTTTTTTCCGGAAAGACACTATTGATATCTGTTATAAAGTCATAGCCCACATTAGGATCTGTATTTTCGTTTGTAGTAACAGCTGCTGTAGTATGGGGAACAAAAACCACAACAATTCCCTCCATAACTCCGCTCTTTGTAACCGCTTCCCTCACTATGCTTGTTATATCAATAACCTGCATAGGCTTGTTAGTTTGAACCTGATATTCCATTCATTTCACCCCATTCCATAATTTTATCCTTGTAATGCCCCTCACTTATATTAGTCTTAATAGCTAAATCTGTAAGTATATTTTACCATATTTTCCTGCATAAAAAAAGAACTTAAGGAATAAGTATACCATTCTCACTTATTCCTTAAGTACATATTATTCTTTTAACTTACCTTTTAACCTTTAATAACCTGGATAATTTCTTTCTCTACCTTCTCTAGATCTGGTACATAACTTTTCAATAGTACCATATTTCCTATAAAAGAATATTCACCTAAAGCTGCTGGAATTAAGACACTTTCTCCACTTTTAACATTTTCACTGCCACCATTATAGCTTAGTGTTCCTTGTCCCTCCACACAGGTAAAGATATAAAACCTTTCTGGATCGCTACTTTCAGTAAATTTATCTCTTACCTCATACTTTTCAAGGGAGAATTCCTTGGCTAAACATAGATAGGTTTTGCTATAACCTTCTTTTTCTAGTTTTAAACCTACTCTTTTCTTTCCTTCTAAGCCTAAGTCTACTACATCCAAGGCCTTATCTACATGGATTTCACGTCCCCTATTATAGTCATAAACTCTATAAGTAGTATTTGAATTTTGTTGAATTTCAGCAATTATAGCTCCTTCACATATTGCATGGATCAAGCCGCTCTGTATGAAGTAAGTGTCTCCTTTTTGAATTTTTATTTTATTCATATATTCCTCTAAGGTTCCCTCTTCTATAGCTTTTTTAAATTCCTCTTTAGTGCAACCACTCTTTACTCCAACAATAAGCTCTGCTCCTTCCTTAGCATCAACTACATACCAAGCTTCAGTTTTTCCGGAGTCATTTTCAACCCTATAGCCATAGTCATCGTCTGGATGAACTTGTATAGATAACTTATCATTTGAATTAATAAGCTTTAAAAGCAGTGGAAATCTATCCTTTTCTATTTTACTTCCTACTAGTTCATCTCCCTTTTCTTCTATAAGCTTATCCAGAGCCATATCCTTGTAAGATCCATTTGCAATAACGCTAGTACCATCCTCATGACAGGCTACATCCCAACTCTCACCTATATTTCCAGCAGGTAGGTCATCCTTGTAAGCCTCTAATTCACGACCACCCCATATTTTTTTAAAATAAATACTATAAAATTTTAACGGATACATGTCTACACACCCCTATTTCTACTAAATTTATCTTATATCCAATGCAAAGTTTTATGACAAATAGATAAAATTTCAACTATAAACCTATCTTGCTATGGATTGCATACTCCATAATATTATAATATAAACTTCAACAAATTAAAGCTAACTAAAATATCAACATTAATTTACATCTTTTTATAATAACAAGCTAATTTTTCTAAAAAAATGTTGAATAAAAATTTTAATTATAGTAAAATATAAATTAAAGAAGTATAAATTTATTTCTGATAACTTCTTGTACTTTTTATATAAAGTTTAATCCCCAAATAGAAACACGGTTTAAGCCCCCCTTAAACCGTGTTTTTCTTTTAAACTTTTCTAACTATCATTAAATTATGAAGAGCTCTAGTGCTCATAACATATTTTATGTTTTCATCATTACCTTCTTCTACAGTGCCATCCTCCAATAATATTACTGCATCAAACTCTAAGCCCTTTGCGTAATAAGATGGCATCATAACTGTACCAGCAGTGAATATTTGATACTCATCTTCCATTACTTTTATATGAAGATTCTTTCTTAGAGGCTCTCCAATGGCTTCAATGGTTTTCAGATCCTTGCATATTATAGCTATGCTTTCGTAATCTTTTTCCTTATATTCTTTCAGTTTATTCTTTACTATAGCTTCTAGCTCACCATTGTCTGAAAAAGTAAGAACTTCTACCTTGTCACCCTGTCTAACTAAAGGAACCACCTTGTTTTCCTTGAGGTAGCCATTGGCAAACTCCATAATCTCTCTAGTAGACCTATAACTTTTTTCTAATGAGTATTCCTCTAGATCAAAATCCTTAAATACATCCTTCAATCCTGTCATAGCAATCTTTCCGTCAAAAGGTACTAATCTTTGGTTAGTATCACCTACTATAGTCATTGATGAGCACTTAGTTAGCTCTTTAATAACTCTAAATTGTAGAGTATTATAGTCCTGAGCTTCATCAATTACAACATGTCTAATATCCTCTTTTATAATGTTTCCTTTAAGTTTTAAAGTCAAATATAGCAAAGGGGCTAGATCATCGTAGATTAGTTCCTTTCCACCGTTAATCTCTTGGTAAACTTCCATCAAGGAAGGATTCCCTAACCACTTTAAGGCGGCCTTTGTATCCAAGGAAGCTCTTAGAATCTCACGAATTTTATTTCTCCTCATAAAATCCACTTGACTACCATTAGTATTTAGCTGCTCTACAGTCATAGATTCTAACAACTTTTTATAATGTCTTTGAACCTGTCTAATCATATCATCTCTAAGATCTTTGATTTTGCTAAAAATAATTCTTCTAATCTTTTTACTTCTTCTAAAGAGAGGCATATTTATATAATGAACCCTAAATAGGTCCTCAATTTCCTTCGAATCTATTACTAGCTTATCTTGAAGATAAACGTCTTGGAACTTATAATATTCATTATCTAGCTGATAGAGTTTCTTGTCTAGCTCCTTAACAAAGTCTTCAGAGTTTTTATAAATAATCTCTATAATAAAAGTTTCATCCTGCTGCATTACTTTTTCCATATAATCCTTAAAAGACATAAGATCCATGTCGTCCATATCTAAGACCTCCATGGCATAATCCTTAAAGGTTCTTTGCTTAACTCCTACTTCACCAAGACTAGGTAGCACCATAGAAATATACTCCATAAATATGCTGTTAGGTCCTAGTATAAGGACTTTGTCCTGTAAAACATCTCTATAGTTGTATAGTAAGTAAGCAACTCTATGGAGAGCAATTGTAGTTTTACCACTTCCGGCTACACCGTTTACTACTACAGTTTTTCTTCGTGGTTGCCTAATTATATTGTCCTGTTCTTCCTGTATGGTCATAATAATGTCTTTAAGCTTTTTAGAGGAATTCTCGCTTAAGACCATCTTTAAAATGTCATCCTTTACTTCCACTGCGCTATCGAACATACCTGTTAGCTTGCCACGTTTAATGATAAATTGACGTTTAAGCTTAACATCTGCTTCAATTTCTCCCATTGGAGCTCTATAAGTAGTTTTTCCTAGCTTTCCACTGTAAAACAGGGATGCAACAGGAGCTCTCCAATCCACCACCAGAGGCTCATAGCTCCCCTCTGGTGTCATACCAAACCTTCCTACATATATAGTTTCCTTATCTTCACTATCATCCTCAGAAAAATCTACTCTACCAAAGTAAGGTGAGTTATCTAAAATTAAAAGTTCTTTTAATCTTCTATCTATTACTTTAAATGTCTCTTCTTTTACGAATCTTTCATGGTCGAAATATTCCGCTACCTTATCTTCATCATCCCTATATTCATCAAGTAAGTTCTTTCTGTAGTCTAATATGCACTGAGAAAATTCCTTTCTTTTTGATATATAGTTGAGGATTTCTGCCTTTATAACATTCTTAGAATATTCTAATCTTTCTTCTTCATATCGTCTTTCATAGGCTTCCTGTAAACTTTCATTAATAGCCTCTTCTTTTTCCTTTTGAAAATCACTTTCTTTCACAGTATTCCCCCCATTCATCGTTAAAATAAATTAACAAACTATTTAATTACTCCAAACCGTTTTAAAGGAAATATTCTTATAAGGGCTTTACCTTCTATATCTTCCCTGTTTATGTACTTTTCATCCCAAAAACGAGCATCTTTTGAATCTGCCCTATTATCACCTAGGAAAAGATAATGGTCCTCTGGCAACTTGAAGGCTCTTGCAGGTCCTGATTGATTTTTTACATAATCTTCTTCAAGTTTTGCTCCGTCTATGTACACTTGACCATCACTTCTTAACTCTACAGTTTCCCCTGGAAGACCAACCACTCGTTTAATCAATCTTTCTTGCAACTCATTAGAATAAAAGACTAATATATCCCCTCTTTGTATTTTTTCTTTGTTAAAGATCTTTGTAGCAAAACATTGGTCTCCAATTTGTAAAGTTGGATACATGGAACCTGAGGGTATGTAAATTTTATATATAACAAACCTATTAATTAAGTAGGCTAAAATAACCGCTACTACCACTGGAATTACAAAATCCGAAAAAAAGCTACCATTATATTTTTTCCTTTTGCTGTTATTATTCACATCGTAAACCAACTAAACACACCTTCCCACCTATAATTTATTTATGGTATAGAGAATTTTATTATATCAGGCAAAACTCTCTAAGACTAGGACCTTTTTAAATAATTATTTGCCTATGATCCATTCTTATATTCTTTGCCTTTTCACTTTTATTATATACCATTCTTAACCATACATTTAATTATAAATTAAAATCTTGTATTATAAAAGTAGAATATACTATAATCTTATTATAGTTGTACTTTCATATCTTTATATATATAATACTATAAATTACTATAAAATTGGAGGAAATTTACATGATTAAACTTGCACCATCTATTTTATCTGCAGATTTTGCTAATTTAGGCGACCAATTAAAAGTATTAGAAAAGGCTGGGGCTGACTTATTACATATAGATGTTATGGACGGAAACTTTGTACCTAATATTTCCATAGGCCTACCAGTAATAAAATCTATTAAGAAACATAGTAAGATTCCTTTCGATGTACACTTAATGATTAATGAACCTTCCCGCTATATCGAAGAATTTGTAAAAGCAGGAGCAGACTATATAACTGTTCATCAAGAAAGCGATGTACACTTAGACAGATTAATAGATCAAATCAAAAGTTTTAATGTTAAGGCAGGTATAGCATTAAACCCTTCTACACCTGTGTCAACCCTAGAACATGTACTGGCAAAAGTAGACCTAGTGCTAGTTATGACCGTTAATCCGGGGTTCGGTGGCCAAAGCTTAATTGAATATGGACTAAATAAAGTAGCTGCACTGAAGAGGCTTAGGGAAGAAAATAATTATAGTTACCAAATTAGTGTTGACGGTGGAGTTACTGCTGATAACTGCAAAAAGGTAGCCTCCTTTGGTGCAGATATATTGGTATCTGGCTCTGCTATATTTAAAAATAATGCCATTGAAGAAAATATAAAAGACTTTAGAAAAGAGCTATAAAAAATACTTCCAAGTAGATAATCTAATTTAATTAATTAGACTATCTACTTTGGAAGCATCTCTTAAAACCGGCCTTTATCTCCCTTATTAGTAGTCTTTCTTAAACCGCTGTTACTTCTTCTTCTTTGGCCATTTCAATATTATATTCTTTTACACATTCCATCAACAGGTCTAAAGCTTTAACAATCTGTTCCTTTTTATGTTCACTGGTTACACAGAATCTTAACCTTGCTTGACCTCTAGGTACTGCAGGGTAGACAGCTGGTGGTACAAAGACTCCCTTTTCCAACATCAAGTTGCTTAATAGAAAGGCATCTCTATCATCACCTACTAATACAGATATGATTGCTGTCTTGCCAGCAAGGCAAGTATTAAGTCCTCTCTCATGGGCCTCCTGCAGGAAGGTATCGATATTTTTATGCAAATTTTTAACTATAGAATTGTCTCTCTCCATAATTTCCAAGGCCTTTAAGGCAGCTGCTGCAGAAGGAGGATTTATACCAACGGAAAAGACAAAGCCTGGAACATTATATTTTAGGTATTGTATTAAGCTTTTCTTCCCTGCCAAATATCCACCACAAGTGCCTAAGCCTTTAGATAAGGTCCCCATCTTTATATCAATATCATCAGGTTCTAAATTATAGTATTCATCTACTCCACCACCATTGTCACCTATAACGCAGGCAGAATGAGCCTCATCTACCATAAGGAAGAAACCATATTTCTTTTTAAGTTTCACAAACTCTGGTATGGGAGCTATATCTCCATCCATAGAATATACCCCTTCTACTACTACCAATATTTTTTCATACTTCTTTCGTACATTTTTAAGAATGGTTTCCAGTGCAATAAAATCATTGTGAGGAAATGCCTTTGATGCACTTCTGGATAATTGACAACCTTGCATTATAGAGTTATGGGAAAGGGCATCATACAAGATAATATCTTTTTCATTACAGAAGTTTCCTACAAAGGTCACATTAGTAGAATGACCTCCTACTAAAACAATAGCATCTTCTGTATGTTTCCACTTTGCAATTTTTCCTTCCAACTCCTGATATAGATGCTTTTCCCCAGCTAAAATTCTACTACCGCTGGCAGAAGTTCCGTATTTTTCTGCAGCTTCTTTAGCAGCCTTAACTGTCTCAGGATGTCCAGACATACCAATATAATTATAGGAACCAAAATTCAGAATTTCCTTTTTTCCATCTAGCATAGACACGTCTTTTACTATAGAATCGTGACATACAAAGTATGGATTTTCAATTCCTGCCATAGATTTTTCCCTTAGTAGAAATTCCTTAAACTCTCTACTTTCCTCAAAGTCTGTAACAGGAATTACTTTATCACTATCAATCATATTCTCCTTATCTTGATAGTCCATAATGCCTTTTTTCTTTTTTAATATTAATAAGGCTAAATTGTTAACATTTGTACAATTATAGTATTCTGAATCTGGAATAACAATATCATACTTTTCTTCAACCTTAACTAAAAGACTAATGCTAGATAAACTATCTCCATCTAAATCATCTATAAAGTGAGCATCATCCTCTATGCTTTCTTCAGGCAAATGTAAAACCTCGCTAAAGGCCTTCCTAATTACATTTTTTATTTCCTCAAATTCCTTTTCATATACCTCTTCAACTTTATGATCCTTCTTTGCAGCTTCCATCAACTCAAAGCTATGACCTTTTAAATCAAGCTCTACCATAGATATTTCTTTATTCTCTATAAGTTTTTTTAGCTCAACTCTTCTAACCTTTATTCCATTAACCACTGGTAAAGGATGGCTAGTCAAATAGGCCTTGTTAACTCTTTTCATTATTGGCAGACTGCCATTTATTTTGTTAATAGCATCCCTTAATTTCATATAATTTTCTTCATTAAGTTCAGACTTTGCCAGATTAAGTACAAGAGTTATATACTGATAATTGTCAGCTTTTTTAGTTCCTAAAACAGATAGCTGATTGTATAAAGGCAGTTTTGAAAAGTAATCTTCAATTTCATCTGGATAAACATTTTCACCAGATTCATTAATGATTATATCTTTAACCCTTCCTTCCAGCTGCAGTCTTCCATTTTTTAATCTTCCTATGTCTCCTGTAGCAAACCAACCTTCTTCATTTAATTCTGCAGCTAGGTGCTGTCCATCCACTAATCTTCCTTGATGAATGGCCTTTCCTCTTACTAAAAGTTCACCAACTTCTTTGTCACCTTCAATTTTATATTCATTATATTTAAAAGAAGCTCCAAGAGACCCTGAAAGTCTTATTTGTAGCTTATGGCTACTTTCACAAGAGGTAATCCCTACTTCCGTCATTCCAAAACCACAGGTGGTGAAATAACCTAAACCGTTAATAACTTTTAAAGTTTCATAAGGAACTTGACTACCACCTATAATAATACACTTAACTTGTGGCCCAACTATTTTATCTAGAAGGTTTTTAAAGATTTTTTGTGCAACTTTCAGGCCAAAATTTGTATTGATCTTTTGTAGAATTATACTGGTATTTAGCATAAGGTTAAAGGCTAGTTTCTTAGCCCTACCAGCCTGTTCTACCTCCCTTAATACTGATTTTGTAATATTATTAGGCAATATAGGTACAGTATTTATATGGGTTACTTTATGAGCTTTACAAGCATTCATAATAGTTTCTGGTGCACGATCTTTTAAGTAGACCAAAGTAGCTCCATGAAAGCCATACCATAGACATGAAGCTAAAAAGCCAAAAATATGATGCAAGGGCAAAAAGGCCAGAACCTTGTCACCTGGCTTTGGAGCAATTCGCTTGCTTTCATATATTAGTTGTTCTGTATTTAAAATCTGGTATGTAACTGATTCACCAGAGTAATAATATATTTTACTAGAATCTGTAGTACCAGAAGTACAGAGAGCAAACTCATTCTCCCAATTAGCTACAAAATTTTCATCTACTTGTCCTGATATATCTACTGCTTCTGTTATTGTCATCTTAGCCCCAGATTGTTTAATTAAATATGAAACCTTATCTTCACCTAGTGAAGCATCTACTAATAAGGGCCTATAACCATTCATTAATATAGCCCAAAACATTACAGTCCACCAAGGAGAGTTAGGCATTTTTAATGCTATGTAGGAACCTTTTTCAATTTCCCAGCTAATGGTGGATAACCTTGAAGCTGCTTTTATAATTTTATTTTTATAATCACTATAAGTCCATTTGATAATTTCACCTTGTTCAGTAAATTCACAAGCACTTGTTTCGTTGTTCATCATGATTTCAAATATACTTTTTAAATCCCTAGATGACTCTTTAAGTGCTTGAATATTATTGTAACTACTACTCATCTTTTCGCCTCCAAATAAAATTACTCCTCTAACCTTATCCTCTTATCTATCCTCTCTAATTCATGGTTGCTTTTTATACCTTTTCCCATATAATAATCAATTATAATTTTTTCAAAAATTCTTTCAGGCAAAAACCTTTTTAACACTAGTGATAATTTCTGATTAAGGTATCCTACAGGATATCTTAGTTTAGGATTATTAGTATTTATGATTTTATATAGCAACTTGCCTATAAGTTCGGGATTACAACCATTTACTTCATCGTATTCAAAGACAGAAACAGTTTTTAAAAAATCGTCATAATATGCTGAATTTTTCTTGATTAAGGAAGAAAATTTTCTACCCTTAGTAAAGCCAGTCTTAAAATCACCTGGTTCTAAAATAACTACCTTAATACCAAAGGGCTTAAGCTCTTTACTTAGAGCTTCACTAAAACCTTCCACTGCAAACTTGCTGCTACTATAAACTCCCTGATAGGGTAAACCAATAAGGCCACCAATAGATGAACTGTTGATAACTAGACCCTTTCCAGCCCTTCTCATATGAGGTAACACTTCTTTCATAACCCTTACCATACCAAAAAAGTTGCTTTCAAAAAGATCTTTATATTCCTCTATGCTAGTTTCTTCTAAGGGACCAGAAATCCCTGTTCCTGCATTACTGAAAAGTACATCAATCCTCCCTTCCCTTGAAATAACTTCTTCAACAGCCTCACTAACGGACTGATCCTCTCTTACATCCATTTTCAGCATTTTTACATGAAATTTATCTAGCTCCTTATCAGTCCTTCCCTTTCGGCTTGTTCCATAAACCACAAGGCCCTTGGACGCTAAATATATAGCTACAGCTTTACCTATGCCAGAAGAAGCCCCGGTAATAAAAACTACCTTCTTTTCCTTTTCCATAAAACACCTCTGCTAAGATTTTAGTAAAATCTAATAATCCTATTACTTTATTCTACTAATTATTATATTATACTACATTTTACCTTGGTAATTCTACAATAAATCAGTTTATAATAAAGCTACTCTATAAAGCAATATGCTTATATTTTACTCTTTATTCATTAGATAAGAACAATAAATAAAGGTGCAGTAAAAACTACTGCACCTTTATTATTACTCTTTTTTATATACCAATCGGCTACCATTGTCCTTTTCTATCTTCACATCAGAATAAAGACCATTTAAAACCTCCGCCTTGAAACGTTTTCCATCTTCTGTATGATTTTCATCCTTAAATCCATCCTCTACCACATCCTTATATTCAAAAGGCTTGCCTGAAGGTACTCTTTCAAGTTTCTCCGGATCAACATGACTTCTTTTTTCCACTTAATAATCGCCTCCCTTTACTAAATGTTCATTATTAGTATTCTAATAAAAGGAGACAATTATTAATAATAATGACCCTTGAATAAAGCGAGCTATAAGACTTCTTTACTGTGAATTATTGGTTATCTAGCCTATCCTCATGGCCATCTGTGATAAATCTCTTAAATATCTTAGCTATATATTTTTCGCCTCTTCTTCCGTTGGTAAAGTCGCTTTCCTTCATGGTATCTTTGGCAAGTTTTCTTTGAAAGTTATTGTTGACTTGCAAAGAATCCTTGTGAACTTTATCCTGATTGTTATCCTCAGTTATGGTATTTTTTCTTATATATGCACAAGTCATAAGATCTACCTCCGGCGAAACATTTTACTTTATGTATATATTATACAAAAAACTTTCAGTACTTTCAAATATATTTGCAATAATATTACAATTTTTTCATTTAAAGTCCTTGGCTAATTTTTCAAAGGCTGGTATGGAGTTTTTAATCATGTCAAATTTAACACAGTATGACATTCTAAAATATCCTGGACAGCCAAATCCTGATCCTGGAACTAATAATAAGTTGTACTTAAGAGCCCTATTTACAAATTCAACTTCATCATCTATTAATGCTTTAGGAAATAGGTAAAAAGCTCCTTGAGGTTTAATACATTCAAAGCCTAGTCTAGTTAAATTATCATATAAGAAGTCCCTTTTTTCCTTGTAATCTTCCACATCTATCTTAGCCTCTAAAGCATCTGCTACTACCCTTTGAAATAAGGCAGGTGCATTAACAAAGCCTAAAATACGATTGCAATAAACTAATCCATTTATTAATAGATCTACATTATCTATCTTACTGCTAACTGCTATATAACCTATTCTTTCTCCTGCCAGACCTAAAGACTTACTAAAGGAATTTACTACAATAGCATTTTTAAAGACAGCCATCACTGCTGTTAACTTATTGCCGTCATAAACAATCTTGTTGTAAGGTTCATCAGAAACTATAAATATAGTAGTTTCATATTCCTTTTCTTTTTCCTCTATTATAGAAGCCATGGTTTTTAGACTCTCTTCGCTATAAACAACTCCAGTTGGATTGTTTGGAGAGTTAATTATTACAGCCTTTGTTTTTGCCGTAATAAGCTTTTTAAATTCCTCAAAATTTGGCTGAAAGCTTTTAGTATCTGCTGGAACAACAACGGTTTTACCACCGTTATTATCTATGTAAGAGTTGTACTCTACAAAATAAGGGGCAAAGACTATTACTTCTTCACCTTCATTCAATAAGGCTTTAAGCACTACATTTAAGCCTCCAGCAGCTCCTACTGTCATAATTATATTTTCCTCATTTAATCTTACTCCGCTTTCCTTCTCAAGGCTTTTAGCTATCTTTTCCCTTACCTCTGGATAGCCAGCATTACTCATATATTTATGAAGTCCTGCTTCCCCGGATAATATATGTTTCTTAAGAGATTCATTAACTTCTACAGGTGGCTCTCCAAAAGGATTACCTAGACTATAATCATAAACTTTGTCAGCCCCATAAATTTTTGCAAGTCTGTTCCCCTCTTCAAACATAACTCTTATCCAAGAGGACTTTTTTAAATTTTCAACTACTTTTTTAGAAAACATTAAATCACCCCTAATTTAGTATAGCATATTTCATTTAACAAATTATATTGAAGAAAGATAATTTCATTTTTTTCTACAGCTGTGAAAAGAGCTAGTATATTTATTATATGAAAAATATGGCTAAGTATAAGCCTTTTCGCTAATACTTAGCCATATAAAGATATGCTCTTGTAATTAAGCTTCAATATTCATTTTAAGATATCTTTCTTGTTGATTGACCTACAATCAGTTCTCCTGGAAAAGTTATAAATCGAGGATGATGTTTCTTGTTTATTTCATCAAAAAGAATCTTTATTGTTTCCTTTGCTATTTCCTCCACAGGCTGCCTGATAGTAGTTAGAGATGGATTATAATATTTAGCTATATCCAATCCATCAAAGCCAGCTACAGAATAATCTTCAGGTACAGACTTCCCTGCATCAAAGATAGCCTTACAGGCACCAATAGCCATAGTATCGCATACAGCAAAGATAGCCGTAAAATCTTCACCATCTTCTATTAATTCTGATGTTACTTCATAACCATTCTCCATAGTATAACTCTCTATATGAGACTTCATAAATCTCACAAGATTGCTGTTAACAGGTATGTTATTATCTTCTAAAGCTTTCTTATAACCTTCATATCGTAGCTTGCCAATACTAGCATCAGCCATAGGTGCTGTAATAATAGCAATCTTCTTATGTCCCTGTTTACATAAATAATCAACTATTTTATAACTCTCTCTAAAGTCATCTACAGAAACTGATGAATAGGTTGGTTTATCCTCTATTTCAGTTAAACCTATAGTACTTAGTACAAAGGGCACCTTTAACTGCTTTAATTTCTCAACTGGATGACTAAGGTATCCTCCTAAAAATACTATGCCTTTTAACTTTTTTTCCTTTATCAATTCAATAGCCACATCAACTTCATCTTCTTCATTATCTACACGTTGTAGAATAAAGGAATATTTCTTTTTCTTCGTTTCACTTTCAAATATTTTAATCATACTGTTAAAGAAAGGATTTCCTATACCTTTAATTAACACAGCGATAGTGTTAGAATCTGATTTTTTTAGATTCCTTGCACTATTGTTAGGAATATAATTATGTTCCTTTATTACTTGCATTATCATAGCTTTAGTTTCTTCATTTATATCAGGATGATTATTTATAGCTCTTGAAACTGTACTTACGCCAACACCGCAAATTTTTGCAATATCTCTAATGGTTATAGAATCCATAATACTTCATCCTCTTCATATATTATCACACTTATTCTTAATTTAAACAAGGACATGACGGTAAAGCTTTAGCCTTTTACTGCTCCTGATACAACACCTTTTATAATGTGCTTCTGACAGATAAAGTAGAATATTATTATAGGTATCATCGCTAGTACAAGAACTGCCATCATAGCACCCATGTCAATAGATCCATAAGATCCTTTAAGAGACTGTACTGCAATAGGAATAGTCTTATACTCATTTCCTATAGTTAGATAAGGAAGTAAGTAGTCGTTCCAAATCCACATTGCATTCAATATTGCAACAGTTATTGCAGTTGGCTTTAATATTGGAAATACCACTCTGAAATAGGTTTGTATAGGATTGCAGCCGTCTATTTCTGCTGCCTCTTCAATTTCAAGAGGAATGGACTTAACAAATCCTGAAAACATAAATACAGATAAACCAGAACCAAAGCCTAAATATATAACAATAATTCCAAGAGGATTATCCAATCCTGTTCTATTTGCTACTAAACTCATAGTAAACATAACCATTTGGAAAGGTACTATCATTGAGAAAGCAAATAAGTAGTACAATACTTTTGTATAAATAGCTTTAACTCTTGTAATATACCAGGCGGTCATAGATGTAAAAAATACAATAGCTGCAACAGAAGCAACTGTTATAAACAGTGAATACTTAAAAGCTGAGAAAAAACCTGTTTTCTCTATACCAGCTAGATAGTTTTCAAACTTTACAAAAGTCGTACTATCTGGAAACTTAAAAGGCACCCTGCTTATATGAAACTTACCTTTGAAAGAGTTCATGAGAACTATAAAAATTGGTGATAAGAAAGCCACACTTAAGGCTGTTAAAAAAGTATAAAATAAACCGTTTGAAACCTTTGAATTTTTCATTAGTTCTCTACCTCCCTCTTTCTAGTAATAATAAGCTGTGCAAAGGCTATAGTCGCAACTATCAGGAAGAATACCACTGCCTTAGCTTGACCTATTCCTTCTGATCCTACTCTTCCATAGAAGGTATTATATATGTTTAAGGCCAACATTTCACTTTCCCTGGAAGGTGCACCAGCAGTCAAGGCTAAGTTTTGGTCGAATAACTTAAAGCCATTTGTTATAGTTAAGAATAAGCATATTGTTATTGACGGCATAACCATTGGGATTATAACATTCTTTAAGATCTTAAAAGGTCCCGCTCCATCAATTTTTGCCGCTTCAATTAAATCCCCTGGTACGTTTTGAATACCTGCTACATAAATAATCATCATATACCCTATTAATTGCCAATTCATTAAGATTACAAGACCCCAGAAACCAAATTTAGCGTCATAGGTCAAATCCATTTGGTATTTTAATAAAATACCATTAAAAATCAACTGCCAAATATAACCTAACACTATACCACCAATTAGATTTGGCATAAAAAAGATAGTTCTAAAAATATTTGTTCCTTTTTTTCCTCTAGTTAATATAAAAGCTAGAGCAAAAGCAAGAATATTTATAGTAAGAACAGATACTATAGCAAATTTGACTGTAAACCAAAGTGAGTTTAAAAACTCTTTATTTTCAAATGCTTTGATGTAATTCTCAAATCCCACCCATTTTGCATCTGTAACTGTAGTGAATTTTGTAAAAGATAAAAATACACCTAATACGAATGGGATAAAAAAAGCAATGGTAAAAGCCACCACCGTTGGCAGGGCAAAAACAGGAAAATACAACTTCAACTTTTTTTGCATACTATCTTCTCCTAAATCTGAAATAATTTTAAATGGTGGGTCTGAACAACCCTCCAGACCCACCATCCAACTTCTAGCTAGTAATTGATTATTTTGCCTTTTCAGAAGCCCATTTTTCTACAACTTCTTTTTTAACATCATCCCAAGTATTCTTACCTTGAGCGTACTGTAATAATGCGTCTCCGAAGTAGTTTTTGAAATCTTCGCTTGGGAATGCCTGGAATGTCCAAGCTACACTTTCAACTCCGTCTTTTCCCATCCATCTTAAAACTTCTTTTGCTAATGGATCTGCTGGCTTTTCATCATCTTTGAAAGTATTGAATGGTGCTATAAAGCCTAAATCTTTTGTAACAAATTCTTTACCCTTATCGCTACCAAATAACCATTCTAAGAATTTAATGGATTCTTCTTGCTTTTCCTTAGAAACCTTCTTGTTAATTGCAAAGTAGTTTTCTGTACCAATACATAGGCCATGATTTTCTTCTCCTTCAGCACCTGTATATATTGGTAAGTACTTAATATCTGATTCTTTTACAGTATTACCGTCAACATCGCTAATTTGTCCCCATGCCCAGTTACCATTTTGAACCATAGCAACTTCACCAAGAGCAAATTCAGCCATGGAATCTGTTACAGTTTTACTTCCTAAAAGCTTTCTATCTGTAATAGAATTATCGATATATAAGTCGAATATGTTCTTGAAATTATTATCATACTTGAATTCTATTTCTTTTGAATCTAGGCCTGCTAAGATAACGTTACCATCTCCAGCCTTGTCTTTGAATTCATAGTAAAGAGGCATATTAGCTAAGTGAGTCTGCCATCTCCACTGTTCTCCTGCTCCTAAGGAAGTAGAAGCGAATACTCCTTTAATTCCTAATTTATCCTTATTTTTAGTCATATCTTCAACAACTTTTTTCAATGTATCAAAGTTGTTTATTTCTTCTGCTGAATTAATTGAAACAGCCTTGTCTGATAATTCAAAGTATTTTTTCATGATAGCGTCATTGTAAATGATTCCATAACCTTCAACAACATATGGAATACCAAAAACACCATCACCGTCAGTTACTGCCATAGACTTGTCTAATAATGTCTTATAAAGTTCAGTGTCTTTTAAGTCAAGAGTATAGTCTTTCCAGGATTGATAACCAACTGGTCCGTTGATTTGGAAAATAGTTGGTGCTTCAGACTTACTAATTTCTGACTTTAAAGTAGTTTCGTAAGTACCGCCAGCTGCAGTAACAACTTTTACTTCTACGCCAGTTTCTTTTTTGTAAGCTTCAGCAATTTCTTTGTACTTGTCTTCAATTTCAGGCTTGAAGTTTAGAAAGTAGATTTTCTTTCCGTCTTTTTTGACGCTGTCTGATTTTTTACAGCCTGCAGCAAATGCAGTAAGCATCGTAGCACTTAGCAGCACACTTAGTAGCTTTTTTTTCATATATCCCATCTCCCTATTAATATATTTTGGACAACCGCCAATTTTAGTTAGCAGTTAATCCAAGTATTGTTAGCGGTACCGTTATCGGTATCGTTTTCAATACTTATAATTATATTAGCATATTGTTCACTTTTTGGCAATGACTTTTGATAAATTTACCTTTAATTTTTTTCAAAATATATAAAAAAATTGACAGAAGTAGCATAAGTACTACTCTGCCATAAGTTTTCATAAAAGCTATTTAATTTCTTTTAACAAGTCCAATTCGAATATTAAATCTGATAGTTGCAATTGGCTCAAAGCATCTTCCTTTCTACTATCAGCATTATTTATAATTTTACCTGTTAACTTGTGGTAGTGCTGGTCTGTAGTCCTAAAATACATATAATTCTCATCGATATAACTACCATCCCTAAAAACTACTAAATTGTTTTCTACATTTAATAGATCACTACCAAATTGATATTCTGCCTTAACACCTAATAAATTTAACACTGTTGGCATTATATCAATCTGACCTGCTGTCTTACTAATGGTACCCTTAAGTTTTTCATCGGGAACATGAATAATAAGGGGAACTTTTTCATATTGCCTTTGTTGAAATTCATTATCCTTATCTGTTCCAAGAAAACTAGCTAGATGCTCTAAGTCGTTACCAGTAATCCCCTCATGGTCACCGTAAAAGACCAAAATACTGTCTTCATAAAGGCCTGTATCCTTTAGTTGCTGGATAAACTCACCTATAGCTTTATC
The DNA here is from genome assembly GCA_012523855.1 of Clostridia bacterium. Classification (GTDB taxonomy): domain Bacteria; phylum Bacillota; class Clostridia; order Clostridiales; family Clostridiaceae; genus Clostridium_AU. Next base: position 1,643 of record JAAYTB010000110.1, on the reverse strand, counting down.
TGCTTCATTAACGGACTTTATATAGTCCCCCATCAATTGACCATCCACACCAGTAACATCAAAATCAGATATTTCTGCATAGGCATCATAAGGATGGTGATTTGATAGGGTGATTAAAAAACTATAAAAAGGTTTCTTTTCCTTATTCATAATTTCCACACACTGTCTAAAGAAGGAGGAGTCTGTTAGTCCCCAACCTAAAGTTTTATCCATTTCAAGTTCCTCGCTGCTATAAAACTTATCAAAACCTAGGGCCTTATGCATATTAATCCTATTCCAAAACTCCGGACTAAATCCATGGGCTGAAAAGGTACTATAACCTTCCTCTTTTAGCAATGTTCCAATAGACTGATAAGTATTATTACCATATTGCTCTGCAGTAGCCCCTTGACTTACAGGATACAAGGAAGTATTAGATAAAATTTCTGCATCAGAGGTATTACCTGCAGCAGTTTGGACATAAACATTATCAAAATACAAACTGTCTTTAATTAATCCATTCAGATTTGGAGTTATCTCTTTACCATTAATCTCTGAATTAATAACAAAACCCTGAATAGCCTCCATTTGAACCATAATTAAGTTTTTCCCCTGGTATTGTCCAAAATAAGAGCTTTCATCTTTTGGCTTACGGGCAAAATAGTTTTGAAACTGTTCCATAGTTTCCTCTGCCTTAGCTTCCTTATCTTCAAAAATATCTCTAGCATAACGATAAATGTCAAAAGCTTCATATACAAATATTCCTGTCTTTTCCCTTATGAAATTATTGTCATAAACTGTAGCAAACAATTCAGGATCCCTTTCCTTAATCTGAAAAACTTTATTACTTATAGCAAATAAACTTATTAATAATGTAATAATGCAAGTAGTAACTCTCACCTTATAGTTCTTTTTCTCACTTTCCACATCCTTGTTCTTAATAAAACAAAAATAGTAAATAGGTAATGTTAAAAGAAAATCTACAAAATACAAGAGATCTGTCGGGGTAATTAAGGCTTTGATAGTGCCTTCTATCTTTCCTACTACACCAATTTGTTTGATCAATTGTATTGACAAGAGATTATAATAGTATCTGAAATATAAATTGTTAGCCAGTAATAAAATTGAAGTAATTAGGTTAATTACTGTTAGCACTATAAAAGTCTTTTTCGGTCTCATTAAGACAGTAGGTGAAATTATAAAAATAATGCTAAATATGTTTAAATAAATTTCAGATGAATTGCTAGAAATATTCTCAGCAAAATATAATGACTTCAGTAATATAACTATAAAAAAATAAATACTTAATAAAATTTGCAAGCTGGTACTTTTTTTTACTATAAATTTTCTGCCTTTAAAACTAAAATTATCTTCCCTATACTCCATATAAATATTACCTCCGCTATAACAGTATGATTTTATCAACTAAAAGTGAAAGCTATTTAAGCAAAACTTCTTTAATACAAGCTTTCTATAAATCATAGTAGCAAATTATTAACTCCTTGTCTATTATCCCAAATTACTATATTTCAGACTAATGAATTAACAGGAGGAGCTTACATTTATGGTATTACAATCTACCGTAAATATAAGCTCCTCCCCGTTTTTTAAATAATTATTCTAATGTATATTCTTAACCTTCAACAGTCTTTGCCAACTGAAAT
>JAAYTB010000109.1 GCA_012523855.1 Clostridia bacterium | reverse complement strand
TTAAATTTTATTCTAAATAATATTAGCTTTACCACTGAAGACAACGCCTCTAGATACGTCCAATGTTACGACGCTTCCGTTTTTAAGAGCTTGTGTCGCTCCTTTCGCAGCACTTATTAATGGAATTTCACGAGCTAAGCATTCTATAACTGCCTCGGAAGTTACATTTTCTTCAACTATAATGCCACCAACTTTATCAAATACTGGCAAGTAATCTTTCGTTAGTTTCTTAACTATTAAAATATTTCCTTCTTCTATTTTTTCAATAGCTTCATCAGCACTATTTGCTAAAACCACAGTACCATATCCATGATTTAAGCCAGCTCCCTTACCTGTCAGAAGTATGTCCCCTACTACATGAACCTGCAACATATTAGTAGATCCAACTTGATTAATAGGAACTCCTGCTGCAATAACTACTAAATCACCTTTACTTACCAATTCTTCTTTCAAAGCTATGTTAATAGACTTATCTGTTAATTCATCAGTTCCTTCTGATTTTTCAGCAACTATTGGACACACTCCCCAGATAACTGATAAGTTCTTAGCCACACTCTCATAAGGAGTTATAGCTATAATAGGACATTCTGGTCTATATTTTGAAACATTCTTAGCTGTATATCCACTTTGGGTCGCTGTTATTATAGCAGAAGCATTCAATTCCATCGCAGTATTACAAGCAGCCAAGCTTATTGCATTAGACACATTTGGAATATGTTCTTTTCTCTTTTTCTTAAGACTAGCTTCATAGTTTAGTTGATTTTCTGCCTCTTCAGCTATTCTTGACATTATTTTAACTGCATCTACAGGATACTTACCATTAGCAGTTTCACCGCTTAACATAATACAATCAGTTCCGTCAAATATTGCATTAGCTACGTCAGAAGCCTCTGCTCTAGTTGGTCTTGGATTTCTAATCATAGAATCTAACATTTGTGTTGCGGTGATAACAGGCTTACCTGCATAATTACACTTTTCAATCATCATCTTCTGTACCAATGGTACTTGTTCAATTGGAATTTCTACTCCTAAATCTCCTCTGGCAACCATTATACCATCAGAGAACTTAAGAATCTCATCTAAATTATTTACACCCTCTTGATTTTCAATTTTGGAGAATATAAGTACATGTTCTCCTCCATTTTCATTTAAGATCTTCCTTACTTGTAAAACATCAGAAGCCTTTCTTACAAAAGAAGCTGCAACTATATTAACACCTATTTTTATACCAAACTTTAAGTCTTCAATATCCTTTTCTGTTATGGCTGGCAAATTTATAGATACTCCTGGTACATTAACTCCTTTTTTACTACCTACTACACCAGAGTTTCTAACTATACAATGTATGTCTTTTCCTTCCACCTTTTCAACTTCAAGGCCTACCAATCCATCATCAATTAGAATCATATTTCCAGGAACTACATCCAGATAAAGTTCCTTATAGGAAATAGAACACTTAGTTTTATCTCCAATAACCTCTTCACCACATTTTATTAGAAAATTATCCCCTTCCTTTAACTCAACCTTGCCATCAGCAAAGTTTCCAGTTCTAATTTCAGGTCCTTTTGTATCTAATATAATGGATACAGGCTTATTTAACTCTTTACTTATCTGCTGAACTAACTTTATTCTACCACCATGTTCCTCATGATCTCCATGAGAAAAATTGTGTCTTGATGCATTCATACCTGCTTTAAATATTTGAGTTAAAGTTTCTCTGTTTTCACTGGCTGGTCCAATTGTGCAAATTATCTTTGTCTTTCTCATACTTAACGCTCCTTAGCTAATTAAATTGAAAGTTTTTCTCTACAAAGTAAATCTATTTATATTATAAAACTCTTTCCTATATATTATTTCATTTAGATAGCGACCTAGCTATCTCATAAAGACCTTTGTCAAACTTTCTTGGCATAGCTAATGCTTCATCTATGTCATCATCGATAATTTGACCGCCCCTAATTCCTACTACTCTTGAAGACTTTCCTTCTACTAGCAGTTCCACTGCTCTTGCTCCCAATCTTGAAGCCAAAACTCTATCTGAAGCAGTTGGGCTTCCACCTCTTTGAATATGTCCTAAAATAGTAGCTCTTGTCTCTATTCCTGTAACTTCTTCTACATGCTTAGCCATTTTTTCGGCTCCACCTACACCTTCAGCAAGGAGAATAAGGTTATGCAATTTCCCACTTCTTTTACCCTCTAATATAGCTTTACAGATTTCCTCCATATCCATACCCACTTCAGGAGTTATTATACTTTCTGCACCTCCAGCAATGCCTGCATAAAGAGCAATATCACCGCAATGTCTTCCCATAACCTCAACAATGCTCACTCTTTCATGGGACGTAGAAGTATCTCTTAACTTATTGATTGCATCAAGTACAGTATTTAGAGCAGTATCAAAACCTATTGTTTGATCTGTGTAAGCTAAATCATTATCAATAGTTCCAGGTATTCCTACTGTTAAAACACCTAGATTAGAAAGCAATTTTGCTCCTGTAATTGATCCATCTCCTCCAATAACAACCAATCCATCAATTCCATAAACCTTTAGTACCTTAACTGCCTTTTGTCTTCCTTCTTCTGTCTTAAACTCATCACATCTTGCAGTCCTAAGTACTGTACCACCTTTCTGAATTATATCAGATACGGAATTGCGGTTCATTTCAATGATTTCACCATTAATCAACCCGTTAAATCCTCTCTCAACTCCCATTACCTTTATACCTTTATCAATGCCCAATCTAACAACTGCTCTAATGGCAGCATTCATTCCAGGTGCATCTCCACCGCTGGTTAATACAGCTATTGTTTTCATAAATAATCCTCCTGTTCCCCTTGGGTCTTTTTTAGTCCCACCCTGGTCATATTCAGTATATTATGCTATAAAAATTATATCATTTATATAAAGTAACACTATTGTTCCAAGATAATATTACTACAAAATAAATCATCCTGCAACTAGGGGACGGTTAACAAGAATTATTAATAAAAAATTAATAATTCTTGTTAACCGTCCCCTAACTTAAAAAAACAAAGATGAGTCTCCTCATCTTTGTCTTTTTTTACTTTTACTCTTACTTTGCTGTTTTTGTTTTTACCTAATCCCTTAAATCACTCTTATATTTTCTTCGCCAAATTCTCCTTTTAAGAACTCCACAACACCAGAATCCGTATCAACCCAGTATTCTCTGGCTAATCTATATTTATTTCTTTCTTTTAAAGTACAAAGATAAACTGGTGTATTACCCCTATACTTTAATAGAGAATATTTTAAATTTCTATAGATACCCTTTGCAACTTTATCGTTCTCTACTGCTATATATAGTTTAGTAGTACTAAGGTTTATCAAAGGTTGTATATCTTCGCAAAGGATCTTAGGACCTTCGTCCTCCCTTATGCTTATTCTTCCCTTTACAATAATAAGAGCATCTTCTTCAATTAAACTAGATACCTTCTCCATAACCTTTGGAAACACAATAATTTCAATATTGCCATAGAGGTCTTCTAAATTAACGAAAGCCATTCTTTCATTCTTTCTAGTAAACTTCTTGCTTACGGAAGTAATGATTCCCCCAAGTATTACTCTCTTACCATCAGAATATTTCCCACTATCCTTTAAAGCATATCCTATCTCATTTGAAAACTCATCAATATTATCTTCTAATGTAGTTTGAGAAGCAGCCTCTTCTAAAATATCAATAGTTTTTGCACTAGTATAAAGCTTTAAAGCTTCTGTAAATTCTTCAAGAGGATGACCTGTTATATATAGGCCTGTCATTTCCTTTTCCATAGCCAACAGATGCCTTTTTTCAAATTCTTTTATATTAGGATATTTTATTTCTGTATCAAGATTAAGAGCTGCTCCAGCAGGACTTGCTATATCCCCAAAAAGACTTACCTGTCCATCAATATTTCTCTTTTTTTCATTACTAAGACCATCTAAAATTTTCTCATATACTGCCAGCATCTGAGAACGATGAGCTTTAAAATCATCACAAGCTCCTGCCTTAATAAGGCTTTCTATTACCCTCTTATTTATTACTGTTAAGTCTATCTTATTGCAAAAGTCATAAAGTGATTTAAATTTACCTTTACTTTCTCTACTTTCCACAATACTCTGCACAACATGATAACCTGCATTTTTAATAGCTGCGAGGCCAAATAATATGGTTTTTTCATCTTTTACAGTAAACTTAGCAAAGCTTTGATTTATATTTGGTGGCATTACTCTAATGCCTTGACTCTCAGCAAACCTAATATAAAACACTACCTTTTCACTAACACCCATTACACTGTTGAGCATTGCTGCAATATACTCAGCAGGATAATATCTCATTAAATAAGCCGTTTGGTAAGCAACTACTGCATAGGCTGCTGCATGAGATTTATTGAAGGCATAAGATGCGAAATCCATCATTTGGTCAAAGATCTTATTAGCAACTTCTTCGCTAATACCATTTCTTACGCATCCAGGCACTTCTACATTTCCATTCTCATCAACAATACCGTAAATAAAGTTTTTTCTTTCCTCTTCCATTACCTTATGATTTTTCTTAGACATAGCACGTCTAACAAGGTCACTTCTGCCCATAGAATAACCTGCTAGCTTACGGACAATCTCCATTACCTGTTCCTGATAAACCATTACCCCATAAGTTACACTTAGAATACTCTCCAACTCTGCTGTCAAATATTCAATTTTATCAGGATTCTTTTTATTTTCTATATATCTTGGAATTTCCGCCATTGGACCAGGTCTATACAAACTAATTCCCGCGATTACATCCTCCAAGGAATCCGGTCTCAATTCCTTCATAAAGCTGGTCATTCCTGCAGATTCTAACTGAAAGACTCCAACGGTTTTACCCTCACCAATCATCTTATAAACTTCTCTATCATCGAAACCTACCTTGTCCAAATCCACTTCTATGCCAGAGTTTTCTTTAATCATCCTTATAGCATCTCGCATAACTGTAAGGGTCCTAAGGCCTAAAAAGTCCATTTTTAGCAGTCCCAGTTCCTCCAAGGTACCCATAGGAAACTGAGTTACTATCATATCTTCATTTCTCTGTAATGGTACATAACTTACTAAAGGCTGTGATGCTATAACCACACCAGCGGCATGAGTAGATGAATGTCTAGGTAGCCCTTCCAAAGACTTACTAATATCAATTAACTGCTTTACCCTTTCATCCTTATCGTAAATTTCCTTTAACTCAGGATTCAAAAACAAAGCCTTATCGATGGTTATGCCAAGCATAGTAGGAATCATCTTAGCTATTTTATCAACTTCTGCATAAGAGTAATTCATAGCCCTACCTACATCACGAATACAAGCCCTAGCAGCCATAGTTCCAAAGGTAATTATCTGAGAAACATTATCCTTACCATACTTTTCTACAACATAATCGATTACCATCTGTCTACCTTCATAGCAAAAGTCCGAATCAATATCCGGCATACTTATTCTCTCAGGATTCAAAAACCTTTCAAAAAGCAAACTATATCTTATAGGATCTATCTTTGTAATCCCTAATGTATAAGCAACTATAGAACCAGCCGCACTACCTCTTCCTGGACCTGTAGGAACGCCATTCTCATTAGCAAACCTAATAAAATCCCAAACTATCAAAAAGTAATCCACATATCCCATCTGCCTAATTATTGACAACTCATACTCCAGCCTATCAGTAAGCTCCTTAGCTTTCTCATTACTTTCTGCTAACTTCATCGTCTCTAAATATATATTATTAAACTCTACCCCTCTTAAATTTTCAAAGACATCATATTGCTGCACAAGCCCCATAAAACAATTATCCCTTAGATAATCATAAGGCTCTACCCCTACAGGCAAAGGAAACTTAGGTAATTTAGAATGATGAAATTCATAATCAAAATTACACTTTTCCGCAACACGTACGGTGTTTTCCAAAGCTTCCGGCACATGAGAAAACATGCTATACATTTCCTCAGCAGACTTTAAATAAAACTGATCTGAAGGATACTTCATTCTATTCTCTTCATCCACAGTCTTACCAGTTTGTATACACAATAAAACATCATGAGCTCTATAATCCTCAGCCTTAATATAATGAACGTCATTAGTAACAATCAAAGGCACATTAATTTCCTTTGACAGTTTGATCATATCATTATTCACCTTCAACTGCTCCGACATTCCATGATACTGAAGCTCTAAATAAAAATCCTCTCCAAAAACCGACTGATAAAAAAGAGCCGCTTCCTTAGCCTTTTCATAATTTCCATGAAGTAAATGGGCTTGAACCTCTCCACCTAAACAGGCACTTAAAGCTATTAACCCCTCACTATTTTCTTTTAAAAAAGCATGGTCAATTCTTGGCTTATAATAGAACCCCTCCACAGAAGCGGTAGAAACTATCTTCATCAAATTATTGTATCCAACCTCATCTTTGACCAATAAAACTAAATGATAAGTTTCATTTTCCTTATCCGCATGTTTAATACCCATAGATTTTGGAACAATATAAATCTCACTACCTATAATAGGCTTTATACCATGCTCTACTGCAGCTTTATAAAAATCTACACAACCATACATAACTCCGTGATCAGTAATAGCTAAGCTCTTCATTCCAAGCTCCTTAGCCCTTTTCACCAATTCAGGAATCTTACCTGATCCATCCAAGAGACTATATTCAGTATGGACATGCAAATGCACAAATTCCTTATTCCGGTAATCAGTGCAATCAGTTCCCTCTAAATTATCATTAAAAGTCTGGTCCTTAAACTCTTCCTCACTTTCATCAACAGTATTATCTTCCACATCATTATTAGAAATACCACTGCTATTAATATCATCTCCCTCATTGCCACTATCACTATTAGGCTGAAACTCATTGCCCTGATTGTTCTTACTCTCACCATTACCATCAAGCTCTTCCTCAGCCTCTTTTATATTTGTTTTTTCTAATCCCTTATCATTATCTGATATATCCGCCTTTTGATCCTCTGCCAAACTCCAAACTTCCCCTAAGTTCTCTGAAAGATCAGACATATTCATCAATTCATCAAAACTCTCCAAACTATCACCTCTTTTATCTACACCTTTATATCTTAGATTATTGACATATTTAGCAAATAAATATCTAATCTTTTAGGTTTTTAGTTATTTTTTCAACTAATTAACTAAAATTATTTGAATTAATATTTTAATAATTATCTTAATTATATACTATAAGAAACAAAAAACAAAAAACCAAAGGGACGGTTAACATTAGTTATATAAAAGAACTATATAACTAATGTTAACCGTCCCTTAATTTAAATTGAATTAAAATCTAAAACTTTGTCAATAATCAAAAAATAGAAAACAAAAAATCTTTGAGGTGATTACTATGCCAAGAGTTGCCCGTGTAAAACATCCTGGGGCCATCCTACATATAATGATAAGAAGCATTAGCGAAGTTCCTTTATTTAAAGACAATAGAGATAGAAATAAATACTTAGAGTTGCTTAAAAAATATATGGACTTATATAGATTCCGCCTTTACGCCTACTGCCTTATGACAACTCATGCACATTTTATCATCGATTGCTCAGGAGCAGATATTAGTAAGATAATGAAGTCAATTAACCAAAGTTACGCCATGTATTATAACAAGCGTCATAACCGCCACGGACACTTATTTCAAGATCGATTTAAAAGTAAAATAGTTAATAGCGACCGATATCTTATGATGTTGTCCGCTTACATTCATAATAATCCTAAAGATATTAAGGCCTACAAAAATGATGTGGCAAAGTACCCTTACTCAAGTCTTTCCATATATTTAGGAAAGAAAGTGGATACATTAAAAATCTTAGACGCCAATTATATTCTCCAGCAATTCGGTTCAGATATAATGAAAGCAAGAAAAAAATATCTTGAACTACTGAAAAATGTTTATCAACTGCCTGATTCAGTTGAATTAGAAAAGGCTGCTGAATTTATACCAGAAGAAAATGAATACCGAAGCGAAAAACCATTAGTTTATCGAGATTTTTCCTTAGCATCTATTAAAGATTTTATTACCTCTTATCTCGGCCAGAATTTCAACCTACATTTGAAATATAATCATAAAAACAATGAATTAAAGTCATTGTTTATTGTTCTTGCCCGTAGTTTAAGTAATTTGACTCTTAAAGATATATGTATAACCCTTAAAAACTTAACTCTATCTAGCGTTTGGCGTCTGTCACAAAAAGGATCTGATTTAATATTATCAGATCCTAAATATAAAAATATAATAGATGATTTTCTAAAAGAAAATGTTGCAGTTGGTTAGACCTTTACATTTGCAGATTACTATTCAACATATTACTATGGACTTCATCGAGAAGACTTCCATTATCAAAGTTATATCTAATCAAAAGGGATTACCAAACGTATTTGCTTTTAAACTACACTTTGTGATTATGTATATTTACTACCTAATACACCCATTTATCGTTCACCTTTGAATAAGGCCATAAAGCTATACTTTTTTTGCAAAAACATTTATTCGTAATCATATATACAGCTTTTTTTCCCTAAAATTATTCTCAGAATGTAAGTTTACTGAAATAGGCCAAGCCTCTGATATAAAAGTCCCACCTTTTCAAAGATTTATTGGGTAAAAATCTTCATTACTACACCATTCCTAAAATTAAATAAATATTAGATAACCATAGAGCGTACCCTATAAATATAGTATTTGTTAATCCTAAATAAAATTTGTTAACCGTCCCCAATACACCTATTTGCCTGGCTGCAAATTCTAATCAAATCTTGTTAACCGTCCCTACTTTTTTATTACCCTGGCGGAGAGCATGGATTTGGCGATTTGGGCTTTATTAGCATTGAACATATCTACTTCTACTTTACAGAAGTTTCTTCCTACGTCTAGAATGTTAACGTATATGTGGATGTTGCTGTCTACTTGTACTGGTTTCATAAAATAGGTCATTATGCTGTCAATAGATATATTTATATTGTTCTTTTGCTTTAGTCCAGCTAGTCCGATTGTGGAAATTAGCATATTTAATGAACTCCAAGAAGCTGTGCCGATATTGTCTAGCATCTGGGGTGTAATGCTTCCTGTATAATGTACTTTCCCATCTTCCATTTCATAGCTAAAACTTTTTAAAATTAGATCTTCTAGTGTATCACTAACTTGTGGTTGTCTGGATGCATATTGAAGCGCCTTTATTACGTCTCTTCTTGTCACTATACCTACTAACTTTTTTCCATCAACTACAGGTGTTATTTCGATGCCTTCCCAGGACATTATGTGGGCAGTATAAGCTACTGTAGTTTTAGGTGTCACAGTGATTGGTGATTTACTCATGATTTTACCTATTGTATCATCTGGAGAAGCATCTATAGGTAAGTCCTTCATGGTAACTACTCCTACCACTCTGTTTTCATCATCAACTACAGGATATCGCTCATGCTTCTTTTCTACTATAAGCTGTTTCCATTGTCTAATAGTAGTATCCATCTTAAGACTAATAGGATCTTGTATCATTATATCTTCCACAAGTATTATATCTTTCTTAATTAAGCTTTCAGATATGGCATTGTTTATCATAGTTGCAATGGTGAAGGTATCATAGCTAGATGATATTATTGGAAGACACTTTTCGTTTGCTAACTTTTTAATTCTATCACTACAGGTGAAACCTCCACTTATTAATACAGCTGATTCATTGTTTAAGGCAAGCTCTTGGGCTTCTTCACGGTTTCCTACAATTAATAAACAGCCAGGAGAAATATATCTTTCCATAGCGTCTATAGTCATTGCTCCAATAACAAATTTACTTAAAGTCTTATGAATTCCTTCCTTTCCCCCTAAAATTGAACCTTCCACTATGTTTACTACTGCGGCATAAGTTAGAGTTTCAATACTTTTCTTTTCTACCTTTTCTATTCTCACTGTTCCAACTCTAGGAATAGTAGATACAAAACCCAGATTTTCGCAATCCTTTATGGCTCTGTAAGCAGTACCTTCACTTACTCCTAAGTCAGCCGCAATACCTCGCACGGAAATTTTATGTCCAACTTCCAGGGATAATATATGCTTAATTATTTCCTCGTGTTTTGACATTTCTTATCCCCTTACCTTTCTTCCTTTCTTAGTTCCCCTGCTATCTTTTCAATTCTTCTAAGCCTATGATTGACCCCAGACTTTCCTATTGGTGGATTTAGCATTTCCCCTAACTCCTTTAAAGATACATCAGGGTTGTTTAATCGTAATTCCGCTATCTCTCTTAAGTTTTGGGGTAATCTACTTAAACCTATTTCCCTTTGTATTAACTTTATGCTTTCAACTTGCCTTACAGCTGCATTTACAGTTTTGCTTAAATTAGCTGTTTCACAGTTCACAAGTCTGTTGACGTTATTTCTCATTTCCTTCATTATTCGAATATTCTCAAGCTGTAACAGTGAATTATGAGCGCCTATTATATTTAAGAGATCAACAATTTGCTCCCCTTCCTTAAGATAAATAATAAAGCTGTTTTTCCTTTGTATAACCTTTGAAGTAAGTCCAAAAGTATTAATTAGAGCACTGAGCTCCTTAGCATACTCTAAATTATGGGTCACAAATTCAAGGTGGTAAGTCTTTTCCGGGTTACTAATACTTCCCCCACCTAAAAAGGCCCCTCTTATATATGCCCTCTTAGTTTCATCGGTATCAACTAGCTCCCTTTTTATTCCAAAATTAAAACCTATCCTTTCTTCATCATCAGATAGAATACCAGCTTTACTCAGAATATCTCTGACTCCCATTTCCTCAGTAATAACCACCATATAAATATTGTTTTTCTTTAAGGAGCTACTCTTTTTCACCATTAGCCTTGTGTGAATATTAAAATACTTTTTTAGCAACTTAAATACCAACCTGGCGATAGCTGCATTTTCAGTAGTAATTCTAAAATTAATTTGTTTATTAGCAGCAAAAGAAATAGTACCACTTATCTTCATTATGCCTGAAAGTATGGATAATGCCTGATTTTTATCAATATCTATGTTTCTACAAATCTCTTCTTTAACCTTAGATGAAAATGACATAGTTATTACTCCCTAATTTTTTTATTCTGCTTTAATCTCTCTGATAAATAGAAGTATTCAATAATCTTCTTTCTATCAAAGGACAACTTCTTTTCCATAATTGTTTCTATAAGAATTGATGCTAGCTTTTCAGGGTCATGACGGATAAAGCCTTTCTTTACTTTTACAAAATCCCCCTCAATTACACCAACACCAAGTTTTTTCAATTTATTATCATGAATTTTTACCAATTGAGAACCCTCAGTCTTATATTTTTCCTCTAGTTGCTTATCTATTTTCCCCGCATTAACTATAATATAATCCAAGAAACTTTCATGGACATGCTTGTATATAGCACTAATATGATCTCCAGCATCGTATCCATCTGTTTCTCCTGGCTGAGTCATAATGTTTGATACATACAACTTTAAAGCACTGGATCTTTTAACTGCCTTAGCAATATCTTTAACTAACAAGTTAGGAATTACACTTGTATACAGACTACCAGGCCCCAAAATAATTGCATCAGCCTCAGCAATAGCCTTTAAAGCATCCGGCAAAGGCTTGGCATCCTCTGGTTCTATAAAAATACGGTCAATGGCGGTTTTTTCTTCTAAAGCTTTCTCAGGAATAACAGATTCTCCTTCAACAATTTTACCATTCTTGAATTTAGCCTTTAATACCATATTATCTAATGTAACGGGCATAACTCTTCCTGTAACTGCTAAAACCGAACTCATCTTTTGAACTGCTTCTTCAAAATTATTAGAAATCCCATCCATAGCAGCCAGAAATAAATTACCAAAGCTTTGATTTTTCAATCTTCCATCTGGGAATCTATATTGTAATAAATCCTCCATAATTGGCTCTGTATCAGCCAAAGCTAATATACAGTTTCTTATATCTCCTGGAGGCAATATTCCCAAATCTTCTCGTAAATCTCCAGAGCCACCTCCGTCATCGGCAACCGTTACAATAGCAGTTATATTTGAAGTATAATATTTCAGACCTCGAAGCATTGTAGAAAGTCCAGTGCCACCACCAATAACCACAAGCTTAGGCCCCTTAACTAGCAATCTCTTCTCATACATAAGACTTTCCAACTTTCTAGAGTCCAATTTCACATTTAAATACCCTTTATTAATCAGACCAATTATAGATTTCATTCCTTGTGTAATAGCAATATATATAATGAATATGCCCATTAAATTCAAATGAATCCAAAAGGCTTTATAATAGCCATTATAAAACCTATGTTGCGCTACCTCTAAAAGGCCAAATGCTATGAAAATGACTCCCATCATACCAAACAATACCCATCGCTTAACCTTTATACCAGGCTTCAACCAATCAGTAAACTTCATAGTTTGATACCACCTCTATTAATATCCTCATTAATATCTCTATGCTCAATAGTTACTTTATGTCCCTTTGATTGAAGACTTTTATAAACTGAATTAGCAATGGCTACTGAACGATGCCTACCTCCAGTACATCCTATAGAAAGGATCAACTGCCTCTTGCCCTCTTTTATATAATTAGGTATCAAAAATAAAAGCATATCCTCTAATTTTTCAATGAAATCTTGAGTAACATCATGCTTCAATACATAATTACTAACTGGTTCATCCTGGCCAGAAAACTTTTTAAGCTTAGGGATATAAAAAGGATTAGGTATAAATCTTACATCAAAAACCAAGTCCGAATCCACTGGAATACCATACTTAAACCCAAAAGAAAGCACAGTAATCATCAGCTCTATCTCTGTTTGCCCTTCTTCTCCGTATATTTCCGTAATCTTCTGTCTCAAATCCCAAATAGATAGCTTAGTCGTATCTATAATATTATTTGCCCTGTTTCTCAATTCGCTTAACTTATTTCTTTCCAAAGCAATCCCCTGCAACACTCTACCTTCAGGAGCTAATGGATGCTTTCGCCTAGACTCCTTATATCTCTTTATAAGCACCTCATCTGTAGCATCCAGATACAGAATCTCATAATTATACTCCATCTTCTCTAGCTGCTTTAAACTTTCAAACAAGGCATCAAAAAACTTTCCTCCCCTTATATCCATAACCAAGGCAATTTTATCTATTTTTCCATCAGTTTGAAAACAAGCCTCTGCAAATTTTGAAATTAAGGTAGGAGGTAAATTATCAACGCAAAAATAACCTAAATCCTCAAGACTTCTCATTGCCTGTGTTTTACCTGCTCCGGACAATCCTGTAACAATTACAAATCTCATTAAAATCCTCCTCTATAAACTTATACTATCTAACCTTCGCCTCTGTAACTTTACACCCCTTAATCTATACAATTATAGGTTTCCAACTTTAACTATAAAAATTGATACATTTTTCTGATACAATATTTTGTTTATATTCTTTATAAAATTCTTAATAAAAGATTCTAATAGGCTCTTATAGTTAGTTAAGCTGTATTAGTACAGTTCTTTTTTTATTATAGCATACTCACCCCATAAATAAATAGGAATTTAAAATTAAGGGACGGTTAACAGAACTTAAGCCATAAGCTAGGTATAGGCTAGGGGACGGTTAACATGATTTCCCCCTAATACAGCCTGTCTTTTCTGTATTAATCAACTCCTTTTTAAAACATTACCTTGGCCAGAAGCCTACTCACCACTCCCTACTCCAAGATAAAATAATGGCTCCAGAAGATTAGCTTGCCCTCCACCAATACACCAATACAATATTAAACATAAATTACCACTAACTCAATCTACAGTAATATCTACTTTAATATCAGGACTTCTTCCACTTATGAAGAAACAATCTTATCCTTTAGAGGATACTTAAATAAATCACTCAAATCCTACCCTCCAGCAACGCCAGTTGCTAATTCTACATAAGTTCAGCTACCTGTTAGAATAAGCATTACTCCGAAAGTAGCCGATACAATTTTTAACTCAATTGACTATGGAAAATACTTGCTGCAAATTATATTACCTTTGTTAATCATCAAATCCCTCTTAAAAGATGCTAAGACAATAAGTCCGTCCCTCTTAACACTCTTAACATGTAAAAACGAGTAAAACAATAGGTCCGTCCCCTACAAAAACA
>JAAYTB010000108.1 GCA_012523855.1 Clostridia bacterium | reverse complement strand
AATTGTAGGTTTTTTTATATTTCATGCTGTGTACGAAATTTTAAAAGAAAATTGTGCTGTCTTAGTTGATAGGCAGTAGTGGATACTAATAGGGTAAAGGAAGCTGTCCTTTCGTTTCCGGAAGTAAAAGATGTTCATAAAATAAGAAGCCGAGGAACTATGGGGAATCTCTATATAGATCTTCATGTTAAAATAGAAGCAAATATGAATGTAGAACAGTCCCATAAACTAATCCATCGTATTGAGGAACGGATTAAAGAAGAATTTAATGACGGTGCTCAGCTAATTGTACACATAGAACCCTTTTATGAATATTAGGATTTTCTTTCTTATTGGAAAGATGCAAAGCATAAAAAGAGATTTTTATGAATATGTACTAGATAAATAGAAGATAATATTAAAGAAAACATTGGAAAAAGTGCTAGGCAAAATATAATTATTATTATATAATAATTATATGAAACATATTTTAATTAAAAGGAGAGATAACTATGAAAAAGTATGTATGTATTGCATGTGGATATATCTATGACCCAGCAGAAGGGGATCCAGATAACGGTGTAGCACCTGGAACTTCCTTTGAGAATGTTCCAGAAGATTGGCTTTGCCCACTTTGCGGTGTTGGTAAGGATCAATTTGAGCTAGTAGAAGACTAAAAACATAAAAAAACAGCTTGCTTAAATGCAAGCTGTTTTTTATGTTAGTTTTCTGAAAGAAGTTTTTTTAGTGACTTTTTACCTTCTATATATTTCATTAATAACAATCCTAATACATATGCGCAGACAAATTGTCCCCAGCCAACTTGAAGCATACCCAAGGCTAAAGGAGCATCTACTAAGATGTGTAATTCAATTCCTATTACTAGAGCATTTAAAACAACTGCAGGTAGGGGAGCAAGAAAAGTCTTATACTTTAATTTGCTCTTTCCAATAAAATAAGTCATAGTAGCTGCCACAAGGGTAGTTAGTGAGCCTATGACTATATCTATAGGACCTAAAGGACTCTGTAAGTTACTTAAAATACATCCAATAAAAAGACCTAGAATATAAATAGGTGAGTAGACTGGTAGGATTGTTAATGCTTCTGCTAATCTATATTGCACATCCCCATAGCTCATAAAAGAAAATATAATGGTTAAGGTTGTGTACATTGCTGCAATCATAGCAGAAATAGAAAGTTGTTTGATAGATAATTTCATTTGTAATTCCTCCCTAGTTTTATTTTAAGACAGGATGGTTACGAACTGTCTACATTCTCTTTAAGAGTGCCTGTACATTATATCAGTGGTCTTTATTTAAGTCAACAATAACCTATAGCAGAAAACTGGTGCTCTGTGTCTTTTTATGGGGAGTGATTTTATCATTATCTTATAGTAATTATTAATATAATCTAGTAAAATAGTAGAGTAATAGACTTGTTAATATAATATAAAAATTGGAGATGACTATGGATTATAATTTTTTTGATGCAAAAGATACAAAACTAAATAACGGATTAAGGATAATAACTGTGAAGAGAAATACAAGTATAGCATCTTTACAATGTGGTATAAATATAGGTGCTTTATACGAAGAGCCGCAGGAAAGAGGAATATCTCACTTTATAGAACATATGATTTTTAAGGGAACTAAAAATAGAAATAATGAGATACTCAATAAAGAATTAGAATTTTTAGGTGGTGAATATAACGCCTATACTGATTATACTAACACTGTTTATAGCATGACAGTCCTTGAGGAAGAAGTAGAAAATGCCACAAAGATATTAGCGGATATGTTATTAAATTCTACATTTCCAGAGGAAGAAATTAAAAAAGAAAAAGGAGTTATACTGGCAGAGTATAATTCAATTAGTGATGATATTGAGGATTATAGTTTTAGAATGATAAATTATCATGGATTTAAGGAAAGTCCTTTAAAGTATGATGTTATTGGAAGGCCGGAAACTATAAAGAGCTTTACTAGAAATCAATTAATAGATTTTTATAAAAAGAATTATGTGCCTAATAATTCCATTATAACCTTGGTTTCATCCTTAGAACATGAAAAGGCAATAAAAATGGTAAAAGACCTTTTTGGACATTGGCAAAGTAAAACAATATCTAAAGTGAAACCTATTATAGAAAATAATATCAACCTAAAAAAGATAACTTATAAAAGCAATATCGAGCAAAGTACAATAACATATCTTTATACCTTTCATAATCTAGATAAAGAAAAGGAATTAGCATTAAGAATTTTAAATCATAGACTTGGTGAAAGTACAAATTCTATCTTGTTTAGGGAGCTAAGAGAAAAAAGAGGATTAGCTTACGATGTATATACCCACCTGGATACAAGTAAGGAGTTAAAGAACCTTTACATTTATACAGCTGTACAAGAATCATTGGTAGAAGAAGCTATGGAGGTTATAAAAACTTGTATAGAAGAAATAAAGATGGGTAGTATGGTAAATGATGATAATATGTTTACCTTAATTAAAAAGGTGTTAAAAACATCAGTTGCCTCAACTTTAGAAGATTCTACGGATTTGGCTAATTATATTTTGCATCAATCCTTGGAAGGTGAAAGTATATATGAATTCATAGATGATATGAAGAATATCGAAAAACTTCATAAGGAAGAAATACATATGGTGGCTAGGGAGGTTTTCAATAATCCAACCATACATATATTAAAAGCAAGGAAGTGAAGAAGGTAACAATATGGAAAAGATTATTACAAAGGTTGAAGTGCAGAAAAACAACAAAAATAGAGTTAATGTATATGTAGATGAAGAATATGCCTTTAGCTGCGCTGCAGAAGTTGTTTATAAGTATGACTTAAAAAAGGAAAAGACAATCAAGGTTGATGAACTTAGGGAGATTATCAATGAGGATAATTACATGAAGGCTAAGAATTCGGCTTTGAGGTATATAGAGAGAACTTATAAAACAGAAAAAGAAATGCAGGATAAACTGTTTAAAAAAGGCTATGATAAAGTAACAATTAAAAAGGTAACTAGTTTTTTGCAAGAGTATAAGCTTTTAGATGACAGAAAGTATGCAGAGAGGTATATAAAAGACAAACAAAAAACTGCAGGTAAAAATAAAATAAAGTATGACTTGCTAAGAAAAGGCATCAGCCAGGAAATAATTGAAAGTGTTTTAGAAAACATTGAAAGTGACTGTGAAGAAACTAATGCTAAACTATTAGCAGAGAAAAAATATAGAACTATTTTAAAAAGGGAAACTGATAGGAGAAAGGTTTATGAGAAACTATTAAGATATTTAGTTAGTAAAGGATTTAGTTGGGAACTATCTAAATCTGTAATAGAGAAGGTAATAAATCATTCCATTCTTGATTAATGAAAGAGGTTAGTTTATGGAGATAAATATCATTTCCTTAATCCTTGTTATTTCTTTTATATATCCTATTTTTTCAGGACTTTTAAAGAGATTTTCTAGTGTGGAGCTGAAAAAAAACATAAGTTCAACTGAAGCAGATATAGGAATTATAGTAGCATTAATTACAGGGTTATTTTTCTTAAAAAGAATATTTATCCAACATGATTTTGGGATCTATAGAAAAATATATGAGGCCTTGCCAGCAAGTTTAATTAGGAACTTAGAGGGCAAGCCATATCTGTTATACATAATAGTGCTACCAATTATGGCTCTCTTGTTTTATGAAATTATAAAATCCATCTTCTATTTATTAAACATTGCCATAATTTTTCCTGTGTTGGATGGTTTAGAGAAATCTATAAAGGATAAAAGTAATTGCCTAACTAGATTTTTATCTGCTGCCTTTCAAATTCCCAAATCTATATGTTATATAATTGTACTAGCACTACTATTCAATGTGCTAGCATTTATGAATATAAATACTAGATTTAATGATTATTTATCAAATTCAAACATATATAATTATATTTGTAAGGATATAATTGTACCAATTGCCAACTCCAAGGTGGCAAGGGAAATTCCCAATATAATTAATAATTCAATGAAAATAGAAGTTAGAGAGGCTTCTAAAAACATTGCAGGCATTGATACAATTGTATATTATAATGGAATAACTTTAGAAGAAGGGATTAGATCTAACTCAACTATAGATAACTTTGCTAAAAAGTTGGTGAGCAAAGCCAAGGATGACAATGAAAAAGCAAAAATTCTTTATGAATGGATAGGAAGAAATATTGAATATGATGATGAAAAGGCTAAAAGAATTTTAAATAATGATTTTGGAGTTAAATCTGGTGCTATTGCAGCTTTTACTGAAAGAAAAGGTATTTGTTTTGACTATTCCTGTTTGTATATTGCTATGTGTAGAGCTGTTGATTTAGATGTAAGGTTGATTACTGGGGAAGGGTTCAATGGCATAAGCTGGGTTAGCCATGCCTGGAACCAAGTATATGTAAATAATCAATGGATTAATGTGGATACAACCTTTTACAAGGGTGGCAATTATTATAACAGCAGTAGATTTAATATGGACCACCGGAATGCTTCCTTAGAAGCGGAATGGAAATAATCCCTTTAACGGGGATTTTTTTTATAGCCATCTATTATGAGCTTAATAGCTTTTTCGCAATCCTTATCTGCATTATCTAAGCTCCAAGCAGTATTGAAATAGATAAGGGCCTTTTTTGAGTTTTTAAGCATAGCATAGCAATAAGCTAAATTAAAGAAATACTTGCTGTCTCTCTTTAATTGGATAGCTTTTTTCAAAAATGTAATTGCTTTTTCATATTCTTTTAATTTAATAAAACATACTCCAGCATTATAGAAGGAAGCAGATTCATTTTCTTTATATTCAATAGCTTTTTCGTATAATTGAATAGCTCTTTTATAATTCCTTGTATTATAATATTGGTTGGCTTTTTCGAAATAACTCATAAAAAATCCTCCTTATAGACATCTCCAGTACTACCCTTAATAATATATTCCTAAAATGAAATCATATTACATATAGATTATTGTCTTTGTTAAAAAAGAATATACTTGAAAACTGGAATAATTTATGTAAATGTTAAAAAAAGTCCTCTTATTACCGTAATTAATCATGGAACAGGTAGAAAAGACTAGCCGTTTTCTGTCTTCTGTGTTAATATTTAAAGGAAAGAACGTAAATAGTTAAGCTTGGCAGTTTTTATTCAGTGTAGATAAAATGCTGCCTTTTATTATAAAAACCAGAAAGAGGGAGTTCGTTGACTAGATTAATCTTTGGTGTTAAAATTTGCTAAGAATAGTTATTGTTTTATTTAATGAGTAAATGGAGTTGATTAGATGAGAGAAACGTATCATTTGGGGATGGATGTAGGATCAACTACAGTTAAGATGGTAGTTTTAAACAAAAATAATAAGTTAATATTTAGCGATTATAGACGTCATTATTCTGATATTAAAAAAACCATTGTAGAACTATTTCAAGAGACTTACAGTAAAATACCTAATAGCCAAATAACAATGATGGTTACAGGCTCAGGTGGGATGGCTGTTTCAAGGTGGATGAATATACCCTTTATTCAGGAAGTAATAGCTTGCACTCACACCGTTGAAAGCTATATCCCTCAAACAGATGTTGTTATAGAATTAGGTGGAGAAGATGCAAAGATAACTTATTTTTCTGGTGGACTAGAACAGAGAATGAATGGAACTTGTGCAGGAGGTACTGGAGCCTTTATAGACCAAATGGCTGGCTTGCTACAGACAGATGCTTCTGGTTTGAATGAATTAGCCAAGTCCTTCAAGGTTATTTACCCTATAGCTTCTAGATGTGGAGTTTTTGCTAAAACAGATATACAGCCTTTGATAAATGAAGGTGCAGCCAAGGAAGATATCGCTGCTTCTGTTTTTCAATCAGTAGTTAATCAGACAATAAGTGGACTTGCCTGTGGAAAGCCTATTAGAGGTAATGTTGCTTTCCTAGGGGGACCTTTATACTTTTTATCAGAACTTAGAAAAAGGTTTATAGATACCTTGCAATTAAGAGAAGAGCAAATTATCTTTCCTGAGAACTCTCAACTATTTGTTGCGCTGGGAGCTGCCCTTAAATCACAAGACTTGTCTAAGGTTGAATTTTCAGAAATAATTGACAGATTGAAAGACATTGATGAGGACAGCACTGTGGAAATACAGAGATTGAGGCCACTATTTATAGATAAAGCTGAGTATGATGACTTTATAGAGAGACATAATAAAAATAGAGTAGTAAAAGAAGATTTAGAAAGCTACACCGGAAAGGCTTATCTAGGAATAGATGCTGGCTCTACCACCACCAAGGCTACATTAATCGGAGAAGATGGACAACTTCTATACTCTTATTATGGAAGTAATCAAGGTAGTCCTCTGGAACAAGTTATACATATATTAAAAGAGTTATATGAAAAACTACCAGAAAAGGTTACTATTGTAAATTCTGCTGTTACAGGTTATGGAGAGGCCTTGATCAAAGAAGCTTTAAAGGTTGATATTGGTGAAATAGAAACCATAGCCCATTATAAGGCAGCTGCATTTTTCCGGTCAGATGTTGATTTTATTTTGGACATTGGCGGACAAGATATGAAGTGTTTAAAAATAAAAGATGGTGTTATAGATAGCATATTGCTTAATGAAGCTTGTTCATCAGGCTGTGGCTCCTTTATAGAGACTTTTGCCCATTCTCTAAATATGGCTGTAGAAGAGTTTGCAAAGGAAGCTCTTAAAGCAGAATATCCTGTGGATCTAGGTTCAAGATGTACTGTCTTTATGAATTCAAGGGTTAAGCAGGCACAAAAGGAAGGAGCCTCTGTAGGAGATATTTCTGCAGGTTTATCCTATTCAGTTATAAAAAATGCACTTCAGAAGGTAATAAAGATCCGGGACCCTAAAGACTTGGGTAAAAATATCATTGTGCAAGGTGGTACTTTTTACAATGATTCAGTCTTAAGAAGTTTTGAACTGGTGGCAGAAAGAGAAGCCATTAGACCAGATATTGCTGGACTTATGGGGGCCTTTGGAGCGGCCCTTATTGCCAGAGAGAGAGCAAAAGAAGGTGCAATCAGTACTATATTAGGCAAAGATAAAATTAAAGAATTTCTTTACGATAGTTCTATGAGACGTTGTGGATTATGCGGTAATAATTGTTTGCTAACCATTAATAAGTTTAATGATGGTGGTGAATTTATATCAGGGAATCGATGTGAACGAGGCTTAGGTTTAAGTCATAAACAGAAGGAAGTAATACCAAATCTCTATGACTATAGGTATAAAAGACTGTTCCAGTATAAAGCTCTAAGTAAAGAGGAAGCTTCCAGGGGAACTGTAGGAATACCAAGAGTTCTGAATATATATGAGAATTATCCATTTTGGTTTACCTTCTTTACCAAATTAGGCTTTAGAGTTGAAATATCTCAAAGGTCTTCTAAAAAGGTTTACGAAATGGGTATAGAGACTATACCTTCTGAATCAGTATGTTATCCGGCAAAAATTGTACATGGACACATAATGAGCCTTATTAATAAAGGGGTTAACTTTATATTTTATCCATCAATTCCTCATGAAAAGAAGGAGGATCCAAAGGCGGATAATCATTACAATTGCCCTATTGTAACATCCTATCCAGAAGTTATAAAGAATAACATGGACATATTAAAAGAAAAAAACATATTGTTTATGAATCCTTTCCTTTCATTAAATAATAAGGAGAAGTTAAAGAAAAGGTTGTTGGAGGAATTGGGAAGCCTTAATATTTCTAAGGATGAAATTAATGAGGCTGTGGAAGCTGCATGGGTGGAAAAACTTAACTTCGAAGAGGATATAAGAAAGAAGGGAGAAGAAGTACTAGCCTATTTGAAGGAAAAGAAGATGAAGGGTATAGTACTTAGTGGTCGTCCATATCATATAGACCCAGAGATAAATCACGGGATTACAAACTTAATTACAGGCTTTAATATGGCAGTTTTAACGGAGGATTCTATTGCGCATCTAGCAGAGGTTGACAGGCCTTTAAGAGTAGTAGACCAATGGGTTTACCATTCTAGATTATATAGAGCTGCTGCTTATGTAGCAAAGGAGGACAATCTAGAATTAGTTCAATTAAATTCCTTTGGCTGTGGTTTAGATGCAGTAACTACAGATCAAGTTCAGGAGATCTTGCAGAAGGAAGGAAAAATATACACTACCTTGAAGATAGATGAAGGAAACAATTTAGGGGCTGCTAGAATAAGAATAAGATCTTTAAAGGCTGCAATGGAAGAGCGAGAAAGAAATCATTACATAAGAAGGCCACAAGAATTAAAATACAAGAGAGTGGTTTTCACAAAGGAAATGAGAAAGAAGCATACAATACTTGCACCGGAAATGTCGCCGATCCACTTTCAGTTTTTAGAAGTTGCTTTTAGACATTCAGGTTATAATGTAGTTGTGCTACCTTCTCACGACAAAGCTGCTATTGATGTTGGTCTTAAATATGTAAATAACGATGCTTGCTACCCATCTATAATTGTAGTAGGACAAATTATTGAGGCCCTTCAGTCTGGAAAATACGATGTGAATAATACATCTGTAATTATAACTCAAACTGGAGGTGGCTGTAGAGCAACAAACTATATTGGTTTCTTAAGAAAGGCTTTAGCAGATGCTGGATATGCAGAAGTGCCAGTTATATCTCTAAATGCGGCAGGCTTAGAAAGTAACCCAGGATTTAAAATTACTTATAATCTGTTAAATAAAGCTCTTATGGCTTTAGTTTACGGAGATTTATTAATGCGAGTTTTATATAGGGTTAGACCATATGAGAAAATTAAAGGTTCTGCTAATGCCCTCTATGAAAGCTGGGTAGAAAGATGTAAGGAATCAGTTATAAGTGGCAGTCATAAAAGGTTCAAAAAGAATATTTATGATATAGTTAAGGACTTTGATAATTTAGAATTAAAAAATATTAAAAAACCTAGAGTTGGCCTGGTAGGGGAAATATTGGTCAAGTTCCATCCAACAGCTAACAACGATGTAGTTAATATTGTTGAGAGTGAAGGGGCAGAGGCAGTTATGCCAGATTTAATAGACTTTTTCCTTTACTGTGCATATGATACAGATTATAAGTATAAAGTTTTAGAAGGAAGTAAAAAAGCTCAGCTTGCTGGTAAACTAGTAATTAAGACTATTGAATTCTATAGAAGACACATGAAAGCTGCCCTAGAGAAGAGTAAGCGCTTTGAAGCCCCTCAAACTATAGAAAGGTTAGCGGAAAAAGCCTCTAAGGTTGTTTCACTAGGAAATCAAACTGGTGAAGGTTGGTTCTTAACTGCTGAGATGATAGAACTTATTGAAAGCGGTGCTGAAAATATTATTTGTATGCAACCTTTTGCATGTTTACCAAATCACGTTACTGGAAAAGGAATGATAAAGGCCTTAAAGGCTCAATATCCAATGGCCAATATAACAGCTATAGATTACGACCCAGGAGCTAGTGAGGTTAATCAATTAAATAGAATTAAGTTAATGATGGCTGCAGCCTTTAAAAACTTAGAAACAGTAACAAATGAGCTAAAAGAAGAAAAGATGGCTATGGAAGAAGCAGCAGGTAGCAAGGCATAGGTATGGCTCTTGACAATAGGAAAAATTATATTATAATAAGTAATATTAATATATTGAAAAAGCTGTGATAAAGAGGAGTAAAAGTTTCAACCCATATTAAGAGAGAAAGGTTCACTGGCTGTAAGACCTTTTATATGGAGAACTTTGAAGGTAGCTTTTGAGCTTCTTTGCTGAAAAATGTTAAATGTAAGCAAAGACGGTTTTCAACCGTTATTTTATGAGAGCCCATAAGTATTGTGGGAATAAAGGTGGTACCGCGAGTCTTCGTCCTTTCAGGACGAAGGCTTTTTATTTTTATAAACTGTAAAAGTAGATTTAATGGATAAACTACAAAGAGTTTTTATTTAATAAAAGGAGGAAGAAAGATGGAAGAAAAGATTACTTTATCTACAACCTACAATCCAAAAGAATTTGAAGAAAGAATATATAAGGATTGGGAAGAGAAGGGATATTTTACACCAGAGGTGGATAAGGATAAAAAACCCTTTACTATAGTAATGCCACCACCAAATATTACTGGAAAGCTTCATCTAGGTCACGCTTTAGATAATACTCTTCAGGATATGATTATTAGATTTAAAAGAATGCAGGGTTATAGTACTCTTTGGTTGCCTGGAGAAGACCATGCTAGTATAGCTACAGAAGTTAAGGTGGAAAACGAACTTTTAAAGGAGGGCCTTAAGAAGAAGGAAATGGGTAGAGAGGCTTTCTTAGAAAAAGTTTGGGAATGGTCTGATGAATATAGAGAAAGAATAAGACAACAGTTAAAAAAGATGGGCTGTTCTGCTGATTTTACAAGAGAAGCCTTTACAATGGATGAGAATTTAAACAAGGCTGTTAGACATGTTTTTGTAAAGTTATATGAAAAGGGCTTAATATATCAAGGGAATAGGATAACTAACTGGTGTCCTAAGTGTCAGACTGCACTTTCCGACGCAGAAATTGAATATAGTGAGCAGGAGGGTAACTTTTGGCATATTAAGTATCCTGTAGTTGGCAGTGATGAATATTTAGAAATAGCTACTACAAGACCAGAAACTATGTTAGGGGATACAGCAGTAGCAGTAAATCCATCTGATGAAAGATACAGCCATCTCATAGGAAAGAAACTCTTGCTACCTTTAGTAAATAAAGAAATTCCTGTTATTGCAGATGATTACGTTGATAAGGAATTTGGAACTGGTGCTGTTAAAATAACTCCAGCTCATGATCCTAACGATTATGAAGTAGGAAAGAGGCATCAGCTTGAAGAAATCAATGTGATGAATCCTGATGGCACAATAAATGAATTAGGTGGAAAGTATGCAGGTCTGGATAGATACCAGGCGAGGAAGGCCATCGTTGAAGATTTAGAAAAGGAAGGATATCTAGTTAAAATAAAGGCTCATGAACACAATGTAGGAAGTCATGATAGATGTAGTACAGTTATAGAGCCTATGATATCAAAACAATGGTATGTAAAGATGGAATCCTTGGCAAAGCCTGCTATTGAGGCAGTTAGAAATGGTAAAACTAAGTTTGTACCAGAGAGATTTGAAAAAATATATTTTAACTGGATGGAAAATATCCAAGATTGGTGTATATCAAGACAGCTATGGTGGGGACATAGAGTACCAGTATGGTATTGCAAGGACTGCGGTGAAATAATAGTAGCAGAAGAAACTCCAAAGACTTGCTGTAAATGCGGCTCCAATAATCTTAAGCAGGATGATGATGTTCTGGATACGTGGTTTAGTTCTGCCTTGTGGCCTTTCTCAACCTTAGGATGGCCAGAGAAAACTGAGGACCTAGATTATTTCTATCCAACTAATGTACTTGTTACAGGCTACGATATAATATTCTTCTGGGTAGCTAGAATGATATTCTCTGGAATCTATAATATGGGGGAAACTCCCTTTGACACTGTGCTTATTCATGGAATAATTAGAGATTCAGATGGAAGAAAGATGTCAAAGTCCTTAGGCAATGGAGTAGACCCATTAGATGTAATAGATGACTATGGTGCCGATGCCTTAAGATTTAGCCTGGTAACAGGAAATGCTCCTGGAAGCGATATTAGATATTATCCTGAAAGGGTAGAATCTGCTAGAAATTTTGCTAATAAGATCTGGAATGCTTCAAGATTTGTTATGATGAATTTAGATAAGAAATTAATGGAGCAGGAGAAGGATTCAAAAGATTATACCATAGCTGATAAATGGATCCTTTCAAGATTAAATACAGTAGTTAAAGAAGTTACAGACAATATAGAAAAGTATGAGCTAGGAATAGCCCTTCAAAAGATCTATGACTTCTTATGGAATGAATTCTGCGATTGGTATATTGAACTTTCAAAGCCAGTTTTATATGGTGACAATGATAAGGCTAAGGGGGTAACCTACAATGTGCTTCATAAGGTCCTTACTACAGGCCTTCAACTACTTCATCCTGTAATGCCTTTTATCACTGAGGAAATCTATACACACTTAGATAGTGAATATAAATCTATAACTATATCTAAGTGGCCTGAATATAAGGAAGAAGTGAAGGATAGTCAGGCTGAAATTCAGATGGGTTATATAATAGATGCCATTAAAGGAATTAGAAATGCAAGGGCAGAAATGAATGTTCCAAACTCTAAAAAAGCAAGCTTGTTAGCCTATGTTAAAGAAGAAGCTCTTACTGCTTTTAAGGCAGGAACTGTGTATTTCGAAAAATTAGCTTCTGTTAGCGATTTGACTATAATAGATGACAAAAAGGATATTCCGCAAAATTCTGTATCTGTAGTTGCAGAAGGAGCAGAGCTATTTATGCCTTTATTGGACTTAATTGATAGAGAGAAAGAATTAGAAAGATTGAGTAAGGAAAAAGAAAAACTATTATCAGAAATAAATAGAGTGGAGAAAAAGCTTTCAAATCCAAACTTTGTTAACAAGGCTCCTGAAAAAGTTGTAGAAGAAGAAAAGCAAAAGGGCGAAAAGTACAAGAAAATGCTAAAAGCTGTTTTAGAGAGAATTGAAAGCTTAGGTTAGGTGCTATATGGATTACAAAGAGACAATAGATTATATACACAATCGCAGTAGGTTTAATAGGGGTAAAGGCTTAGATAGAATTACTAAGCTACTAAAGGAACTGGGGGATCCACAGCTTTCTTTAAAATGCATACACATTGCAGGAACTAATGGTAAAGGGTCAACTACAGCGATGATATCAAGTATTTTACTTGCTCAGGGTTATAAGGTGGGGATGTTTACCTCACCTTACCTTGAGGAATTTGAAGAAAGAATCCAAATCAATGGTATAAATATAAGAAAAACAAGACTCTGCCAAGTAATGTCTAAGGTAGCCAAAGCAGAAAAAGTGGTGAACGTTACAGGTTCCGATACTCCTACAGAATTTGAGATTATAACTGCGGCTATGTTTTTGTTTTTCCATGAAGAAAATGTAGACTATGCTGTTATTGAAGTTGGTCTTGGAGGAAGATTAGATCCCACCAACATAATCACGCCATTGCTTAGTGTTATCACTTCCATAAGTTATGACCATATGTCCCTATTAGGTAACAGTATTGAAGAAATAGCAGGGGAAAAGGCGGGAATAATAAAAGCAGATGTGCCAATAGTGTCATATCCTCAGCAAAAAGAGGCTAGGTCTGTCATAGAAAGGGTAGCTTCTGAGAAAAATAGCAGGCTTATAATGGTTAATGAAGATAGTGGAGAATTGTTAAAAGTAGAAGAGAAATATCAAGTGGTAAAGGTTAACACAGAAAAATCAAGCTATACACTGCCTTTAGCTCTGCTAGGAAAAATACAGATATACAACTGTGCAGTGGCTATTCATACTATAGAGACTCTTATGGATCTAGGAGTAAAAATTAACGGAGAAGCTATTTATGAAGGCCTTAAAAATGTAACTTGGAAGGGTCGTATGGAGCTAATGAGGACTAATCCATATGTACTTTTAGACGGTGCCCATAACATAGATGGCATAGTAAAATTAGCTGAAAGTATAGATCTTTATTTTAAATATAAGAAATTATATTTAATTATAGGTATATTAGAAGATAAGCAACTAGATGCTATGCTGGAAACCATTACGGCAAAGGCTGAGAAGGTTATAGCAGTGAGCCCAAATAGTTTCAGGGCGGAATCTGCAGATAAGTTAAGGGATAGAATACTAAAATACAATAGTAATGTATTGGCAATGAAGACCTATGAAGAGGCCTTAAACTACGGAATATCTTTATGTAATGAAGATGATTTGCTAGTTATCTGTGGCTCCCTTTACATGGTAGGTGACATGAGAAAAACAATAAAAAAACTATCTTAAAATCAAAGAGCCCGAAAGGGCTCTTGTTTTTTCTTAATCTCTGATATCCTACATTTAAAAAGGCTGTAGCAGATTTTTGTAGAACAGTAGGTCAACTTATGGAAAAACCACATAGTATACTTGTATGAGATTAAATATTGCTATGGTGCAATTGGAGTGAGTATTTATGGATTATTTATTTGTTTGTAATACTGGTTCGGACAGTTTATCACAAATAAATCTCAATAATTTTAAGGAAGAGCGGTCTATTAAAGTTGCCCAGTTCAATGAGAGGTATGGTCCTCATGGCCTATGCAGATGGAAGGATAATATTATAACTGCAAATAGCTATAACAGTAGCATATCTATAATAGATCTAATAGCTGGCAAAGTTATAGAAGAGTATTATATTGGAGGAAATTGTAATGATGTAGCCATATACGGAAATGAGGCTATTATTGTCTGTGGTGAAAGTAATAATTTAATAGTCTTTGACTTGGCGAATAAGAGAATAGTAGAAGAAGTTCCTGTTGGTAATTTGCCGCATAGTATAGATATAAATTATGATTTAGATTTAATTACAGTGACTAATATGGTAAACGGCTCTCTTTCTATACTAAGCTGTGACAGTAAGGAAGTAATAAAAAATATACCTGTAGGCAGCTATCCTACTAAAGCTATTTTTTCAGATGATAATAAGTATATATTTATTTGTGAAAGTTATTTGGGACATCCTTCTTGTGGTTATATAAATATTATTTGTACAAGAAATCTCTCTTCTGTGGCAAGGATTCCAGTAGGGCTAAGTCCTATTGATTTGTGTTTTCAAGGGAATATAGCCTATGTTGCAAGTTTCAGTGAAGGTTCCATTCATATGATTGATTTGGATAAAGGCCAGTTAATAAAAAGGGTTTTTGTCGGAGGCATGCCTAGATGTATAAAAAAGAAGGGAAGACATATTTTTATTGGAGATAACTATGGGGCAAGGTTAATTGTCTATGATGGTCTAAAAGACGAAAAAAAGTCCATATCCATAGGCAAAGAACCTACAGACATGGCATTCTTTTAATATTGTAGCAAAGTTTTCATAATATCATTGTAAATCTTAGAGGAATTAGACTTCCAGTTTTGACATAGATCTATGGCATGTTTTTTTGTAGGTACGTTAACTTTAATATCAATAAGGGTTACTTCGTTCTCTTGAGCCCTTAAATGTACTATAAAAACATTATTTCCCTCAATAGTATAGTCTGCGTGTAGGAAGATTTCTTTTTTAATATTACTAATTTTTTCATCGATGTATTTCTCTATTTTTTCTACTACATCCTCTGGTATCCTGGAAATGAACAGAGAAAGAACTTTTTTGCCTTGTTCTGTTAGGGATAGAACTTTACTTTTATTCTTTTTAATTGTTACTAAAAAATTGGCATTTTGTAATTCAGTGATATATTGCTGCAATAGAAAGTAATTTACTAAATTATTTTCCAGAACAATTTCTGTTAGTTGATTTCTAGTAATATTCATGCCTATTCTATCTAATAAGTATAATAAAATTAGTTTGTTTTCCGCTAATTGATTTGTATCGTCTAACATTTAACGTCATCCTCCTGAAAATGATAAATATGTAGTTCAAAAGTATTATATCACAAATTAGGGCAGCTAAAAAAGTTGCCCTTAATATATTTTAACTTCATAATATGGAGTTTGACGAATATAATCTAATGAATGAGCTTTGTAGGAGGTGAAATAGTGATTATAATTATAAAAAAAGAAAAACTTAAGAAGAAGTTTAGCACAGTAGCATTGCTTTTAGTAACTTTAATAGCTATTGTTGCCATGAGTATAAGTAGTAAAGATGTTTTCTTATCTAATAAAAGAAAGCTGCCTATTTATTCTGTAGATACTAAGGAAAAAAAGATAGCTATTACTTTTGATGCCAGCTGGAGAGAGGATAATACCGATGAGATTATTGAAATATTAGATAGGTATGATGTGAAAGCAACCTTCTTTCTTGTAGGGACATGGATTGATCATAATCCAGAAAAACTTAAGAAATTACACGATAAGGGTCATGAAATTGGAAATCATACTAACAGTCATCCGGATATGAGTAGTATTAGTAGGGCAGATCTTCTTAAAGAGATAGAAGCGGTAGACAGTAAAATAAAAAATATAACTGGTCAGGGTACAACACTATTTAGATTTCCAAGTGGTGTTTATAATGATTTAGTAATTGACACAGTAGAAAGTACTAATCGTTATTGTATTCAATGGGATGTTGATAGCATTGACTGGAAAGCTGAAGGGGAGGAAATAGAATTTAATAGAGTTGTGAAAAAAACCAAACCTGGCTCTATAATTTTATTCCATAATGATGGACGATATACGACAAAAACTTTGCCGAGGATTATTGAATATTTTAAAAAAGAAGGAT
Organism: Clostridia bacterium; assembly: GCA_012523855.1. Classification (GTDB taxonomy): domain Bacteria; phylum Bacillota; class Clostridia; order Clostridiales; family Clostridiaceae; genus Clostridium_AU. The sequence continues at coordinate 4,036 of JAAYTB010000108.1, read as the reverse complement.
ATACAATGGTAACCGTGTCTGAACTTATATATAAATCGGATTTTATAATAGATTATAATGGAAAACAAATTTACAACAAGTAATTGCAATATAGAGTAAAAATGTATTATAATGGAATGGTATTGATTATAGCAATTTACATTTTGAAACTAAATATTTTTGCTAACGAAAAAATTGTAATATTTTTAAATACAAATGAATAATAATCTTTTGTAGAACAAAATTAAAACCAAGGGAGAGAGAGGGGTTTAGATGGACAATTTAATGCTAAACAATAAAATTTACTTAGAAGGGAAGGTTGTCTCCGAATTAGTCTTTAGCCATGAAATGTACGGAGAGGGATTTTTTATATTTAATCTCGAAGTACCAAGACTCAGTGAGACTAGAGATGTTTTATCAATTACTATTTCAGAAAGACTTTTAACTGGCATGGACTTAAAGGTAGGCGACGAGATTATTGTGGAAGGACAGCTTCGATCCTATAATAAGTTTATGGATGGAGCTAATAGGCTGATATTAACAGTATTTGCAAGAAACGTTGAACTCTGCTATGAAAAGAGTAAGAATCCAAATCAAATATTTTTAGATGGGTTTATATGTAAGGCACCAGTTTATAGAACCACTCCTTTCGGGAGAGAAATTGCAGATATGCTACTTGCAGTTAATAGAGCTTATAATAAATCTGACTACATACCAACTATAGCTTGGGGAAGAAACTCTAGATTCTGTCAGACCTTAAATGTGGGAGATAATATTAGAATATGGGGTAGGCTTCAAAGTAGAGAGTATCAGAAAAGGATATCTGAAGAGGAAGTTGTTAAAAAGATAGCCTATGAAGTTTCTATTTCTAAAATGGAAAAAATTAATAAGGATAATGAATCAACAAGTAGCGAAGAAGATGACAAAGAAGAAGATATTGGTTAAATAAGATGAGGGCCTCGTAATAATGAGAGCCCTCAATTATGTTGTTTTTATTAAAGCCATTAAGTTATTTTAAAGCTATTAATCTACTGGATATTAAGAAAAAAATAAATGAATAATAATCTTTAACTTATGGAAATATTATATATAAAGAAGTTCTGTTAAAAGAATCTAAAAAAAGACCTGTTTACTTCATTAATAATGAAAACGTTGTATTTGCCAGTTGTAGGATAGAGTTAATTTCTGTCATTTACCTTGCAAACAATGATATGACAAAGATAGAGCAAAGAAGGAGCACTGTGAAATTAGGATATGATAATATAAAAATTTTAAAATGCCATATCTTCAATAATATCCAAGAATAATTGAAAGAAATACAAAAAAACAAAGGTCTATTTTAATTAATTGACAATGTAATAATTCTGTGCTAATATTAAAAACATCAAATTGCAAGTAGGCATTAATTATTTAAGAATAAAGATTCTTTTGTGATTAGTGAAATAATGTACTTGCAAAAATACATATAATGAGTTTTAAGACTTATTAGATATTATATGAAGAAAAGACAAATCAAAGGGGGAAATTATCATGAAGAAAAAAGCTTTAGTGTTAGTAACTGCTGCAATCATGACTGCTATAACACTATTAGCAGGATGTGCTGGTAAAAAAAATGATGATAAAAATGCTGGCAAGAAAAGAGAGCAAAAACTAGTTTTAAGAGAAGGGGCCTTAAAGACTATGGACTCAGTCCTAGCTACAGACCAGGTGTCCTTTGACGTTATCCAAAACACTCAAGAAACTCTTCTTGTTTCTAACAATGATGTTCCAGAAGCAGGAGCAGCTGAGAAATGGGAAGTTAGTGAAGATGGTTTAACATGGACATTTACATTAAGAGATTTAAATTGGTCTGATGGAAAGCCAGTAACAGCAAAAGATTTCGAATTTGCTTGGAAGAGATTATTAGATCCTAACACAGGAGCAGGATATTCATTTTTCCTATTCCCAGTTAAAAATGCTGAAAAATACTATAAAGGTGAAGTAAAAGCTGAAGAGGTAGGTATTAAAGCTACTGATGATAAAACTTTTGTTGTTACTTTAGATAGAGCGGTTCCTTACTTCGAGCAAATCGCTGCTTTCCCAGGATTAGCTCCTCAGAGGGAAGATATAGTTACAGCTGAAGGAAACAAATATGGTACAGATGCCGATAAATTAGTATATTCTGGTCCTTTTGTAGTTGATCAATGGCAAAAGGGTGCTAAGGTAGTATTAAAGAAAAATGATAAATACTATAATGCATCAAATATTAAGCTTGAAACTGTAGAACTTCAAGAAGTTGATGAAATTAAAACAGCTTATGACCTATTTAAAGCTGGTAAGTTAGATGCAATGTCAGCTCAAGGTGATTACATTGGTAAAATGACAGAAGAAGCTAAGAACGGTAAATACAACTTAGTTGAAGGTATGGAACCATCATCCTTCTACATGGTATTTAACACTGAAGGAAAAGATAACAAAGCATTAGCTAATGCAAAGGTTAGACTTGCATTCTCATTAGCTCTAGATAGAGAAGAGTATACTAAATCTGTTTACAAGAGAGGTATAGCAGCATATGGATTAGTTCCAATGGCTCTTTTAGTTGGTGAAGAAGAATTTAGAAGCAAGGTAGAGGAACCTCTAAAAGCAATAATTGATCAAAACAAAGATCCTAAGGCTCTTTTAATTGAAGGTTTAAAAGAAGCAGGCTTAGACGAAGATCCATCAAAACATACATTTAAATATTTACCACAAACCAGTGACGCTGAAACTAAGAAGAATTCAGAGTACTTCCAAAATATTTGGCAGACTAAGTTAGGTGTTAAGGTTGAAATATTACCTTCTGCTGACTTCTCAGATTACCTAACTAAGGTTCAAAGCCAACAGTTTGACATAGCAATGTCCGGTTGGGGTGCAGACTACAACGATCCTATGACTTTCATAGATCTATTTGGTAAAGATAATGGTAACAATAACGGTAAATGGGCTAATGAAGAATTTGAAACTTTATTAGTTCAGGTTCAAAACGAAACTGATAATGCTAAGAGATTAGAATTATTTGCTCAAATGGAAAAAATGATAATAGAAGATACTGCAGTTGCTCCTTTATTCTATAGAGACACTAAGTCTTTCCAACAGAAACATGTTAAGGGCTTACAATTACCTTTGTTTGGTGGTACTTACCAATTAAGATGGGCTTATGTTGAATAAGCAGTAGTTAGAAGTTAAGTATTAGGAATTTAAATTGCTGCATTCATTGCAGCAATTTAAATTTTTTTAGGTTATAATGAAAAAATATCTAAATGTAAATAATATTATATTGAAAATTAAGTCGAAAACTGATATTATGTGTAGGCGGGTTTAAATAATGGGACTACACATTTTTTTATATAAGTTAATATTATAAAGTAGTACAAGCACTAATAATTGCATTATTTAACAACTAAAATAAACCTATAACACTTGAAAAATAAATGTTATAGATAGTCAGGGGGAAGGTTATGATAAAGCACATCTTAAAAAGAATTGGAATCATGATTTTAACTCTATGGGTTATTATTACTGCTACATTCTTTTTGATGAATAGTAAACCCGGTAATCCAATTCGTACTGGTCAAAAAAGGTTACCGGAAGAAGTTATTGTACAGTTGGAACGTAAGTATGGATACGATAGGCCATTAGTTGAGCGGTATGGTATGTATATGAAGAGTTTACTTAAAGGTGATATGGGTGATTCTGTAATAACACCAGGAATGAACGCTACAGACATGGTAAAAGACTTCTTTCCAGCATCTGCAAGAGTAGGGCTTCAAGCTGTTACTTTTGGACTTTTGGTAGGTTTAATTTTAGGTATAATAGCTGCCTTTAAAAGAAATTCCTTAGCAGATTATTTTATTATGCTTATAGCTATAATTGGTGTATCAGTACCAAGTTTTGTGCTTGCAGCCTTAATTCAGACTTGGGTAGGCAAGTCTTGGTTAGGTCAAAATGACATTATACCAACAGCCTTGTGGTACGATCAGTATACTCCAGTAGGTGAAAGGTTCAAATATACAATTCTTCCAACTATTGCACTTAGTTT
>JAAYTB010000107.1 GCA_012523855.1 Clostridia bacterium | reverse complement strand
TTTAATTATTCACATAGTATCCAAGCAATTTCATATGGTTTTATTTCTGTAACTTCATTGGTCTCTTCTGTATCTAGCAGATTCTTTCCTTTTATAGCGCTATCAAGCTTAACTATTTTGTCTGTTACATTTACTATAGCTACTATTCTTTCCTTAGTCTTGCTATAGATAGGTTCATTTTATTTACTATTAAAGGGCCTGTCTTGGTATATCTTTTTTCTAAATCTTTCAACACTAAATAGCTCATTCTTATTCCTCCTATAATTCTACTCCGCCCCACATCTGGTTAACATATTTCCTAACAATGAAAGTGAATACCAGGGCAGGTAAAATTAAAATTACACTTCCTGCAGCGGCGTACTGTATACCACTGGCAGTAGTTCCAATGGCCTTATATACTACCAATGCCAAAGTCTGATTTTCATTAGTTAATATCAATGCTGATATAGTATCATTCCAAGCTGCTAAAAATGCATACATGGAACTTGCAGCTAAGGCTGGGAAAGCAAGGGGAAGTGTTATCCTCATGAAGGTGTTAAAGCCTTACCGGAATTGTTAACAATAGCGAAGAACTGTTTAAAATTAAAGAATAAATCCTTACGATACTTAAATTCCATTGGACCATTTTCTCGAGTTGCACTAAAGTCCTTTAGTAGCTCTTCTCCTGATATTATTACCCCCTATTGTCTTTTAAAATGATTTTCTAACTTAGTAGGGTTTTTAGTTGTTATTATGGAACGATATCCTTCCCCATCTCCTCTATCATGAAATAACTCATACTCCCCATTTTCCCCAGACGCAACCTTTACAGTAACAGAAAAGTTGGAAAAAATTCTTTTAGGAAATTGTGTCATTTCAACGTCATTTGAAAAGGCAACAGTAAGGAAGAATAATATTGGAACTACAACAGAAATCACCATTGTGGCTAGAATGATGCTTACTACTGTTTTTTGAACAATATTTAATTTATCCATTAATTATTACCTCCCTTACTTGTTTTCTTGTTAGCTACTTTTAGGTAAATTACTGTAGCTAGAAGTACTATAATTGTGGTAGTAAAGGATAAGGTAAAGGCTATTTTCTCACTAGTTTTCTAAGTGAATCTAATTGACTCTGTAGATCATTGAAGAATGCATCATCTGGCAACTCCTTAGTTTCTGCAATTTTTTCAAATAAATCTCCATAAAGAAGCTTAACTGCATTCCAGTCTGTGTAATCAGTTGATGGTACTCCAGACACTATAGTAGTTTCAAACATCTTATTTCCAGCATTCATTATAACGTCACTAGACTCAAGCATGTCTCCAACTTCTTTGATTGGGCTTAAAAGACCACCCATTTCTACACAAAGCTCATAGTTAACTTCTGGATCTAAAGCATATTTTATGAATTCTTCAGCTAATTCCTTGTTCTTAGCTCCCTTTTGTATTCCATAAGTCCAAGCACCTGCTGTAGAACCTGCACCCTTTGTACCCTTAGGAGCTGCACCAACAATGTAATCATTTGGAGAAGCTGCATAAGCTGTACCAACTGGTGCCATGTTAGCTGTGTCTATAAACAAAACGTCTGATACGATATTGCCTGTTTCCTGCTCTGTGCCAATCTTCTTTATTGCATCTGCCTGAGCAATAAAGTCAACTTCCACTTTAGCATTATGTTTTTCTTCAAACTTTTTAATGAAATTATTGATTATGTACTCTTTTTCATGAGGCTGTGGTGTACCTGAATAAGTAAGTTTTAAAACCTTGTTTTCATCTTTTTTGTCAGTCCCCTCTTCCTTAGGACCACATCCTGTCAACACTGAACCTACACCTAAAATTGAAGTAAGAACTATGGCCAATAACTTTTTCTTCATTCTTATTCCTCCTAAATTTATAATTCTTAAAAGCATATTAATACTTTTATTGATTTCTAAATCATTTAATAAAAAGTCTTTTTATCCATCAATCCCCCTTTATAGTTAATCTGTATACTTATTTAAGTTTTTATAAAGACTTTAAAACACGGAAACGTTTTCTTGTTTTTTAGCCCCTTCTGCAAATCTGAGCCGTTTACTAAAAAATATTTCCATAAAAACGTTTTTACAGTATGCGAAAAACTCCATTTGAAGAAAATAGCTTGTCCTTCTTCCTTATATCTAAACATTATACATTTTCTCTTTCTTTTCTATGAAATCGTTTTTTTATCCTATTGCATATTAGTCAATTCATGGTATAATTTTAACAATGGTATTTAAAAAGAAATACTTAGGGGGATTTCTTATGAGTTCAAATATAAAAGATGTTGCTAAG
>JAAYTB010000106.1 GCA_012523855.1 Clostridia bacterium | reverse complement strand
CCCAATATGATATGACCACACTTATGGTAACTCATAATGTGAATCATGCTATAAAAATGGGGAATAGATTATTAATGATGGACCAAGGAAAGGTTATTTTAGATGTTCAGGGAGAGCAGAAAAAGAATTTAACAGTAAATAAGCTTCTTTCCCATTTTGAAAGTTTAAATTCCAATAGTGGCTTTAGTGATAGAGTCCTATTTGCATAGTAATAGGCTGTGGGAGACTTGTAAAAGTTTCCTACGGTCTTTTGTTATTTATGGGAAAGGTTAGGAAAAGTGACTGTATAAGTTAAAATTTGAGGTAGAAGTCTATATAAAGTCAAAAACGTTTACAAAAACCCTTGACACAAATTTACAAAAAACGTTATCATATAGGTATGAGGAATAATTTATATTAAATTTAATAAAAAAGGAAAAAAGGAGTAGGAAAGAATGGTTAAAAATTATATGGAGGATATAGTAGATTTGATTCTACCTTCAGTTATTAAAGGTTATAAAGATGTATGTAGCTGTAGTGAATGTCTAGAGGATATAAAGGCTATTACTTTAAACCATTTAAAACCTCATTATGTAGCTACTGACAAGGGAGAAGTGTATACTAAGCTTAATGAACTGGTGATTCAGTTTAGAGCTGATATAATAAAGGAAATTGTAATGGCCATGGAAAAAGTCAATGGGAATTCTAGACATAAGCTGGAAAATCAGTCATAAGGACAAATCTTAACAGTTTATTAAAAAATATTTAACAGCTAGTACTTAATGTTGACATTAAATTGTCATAATGAAAGGATAAAATGTAATTGTAGTAAGGAATCCCCCTTCTTCTTAACAGGATAAAAGCCCAAGGGTTATGCCCTTGGGTTTTTTCCTATAATTAAAAGCCGCCATATGAAGTCTTTTAATTTTCCATAAGTTGAGTTACAATATAGTTATTTGGTAAACCTTTAATGAAAGGTGTGTAGTTTAACTATGATTAATTTACAAGATTTGAATATTAAGCTTCATTCTTTGGTTATATTTAGAAATCTTCTAAAGGATAAGGTAATAATTCATCTACAAGAGCTACTAAGCTGTGATACTGAAAATACAATAGAACAGGTGAGCCGATATTCAGCCTTTGCGTCAGCTCTTCTAGAGGAAAGGGAAAACCTCACTGACTACATATTAAGTAAGGTGTTAGAAGATGAAAACGTTTATGTTTTAAGATCTGCTGAAGGTTTAAAGGTTGATGGAGCTATTGAAGAAAGCTTACGTTATGAGCTAAAAGTATTAGAGCAAGTATCTCGATTGACAGCTAAGGACTTACGAAGGGCTATAAATTATCATGGATTTTTAGCTAGCTGGAATACTTCTTCATTAGATTTTACTGCTATATATATAGACAGAATTAAGGATATCTCTTTATATGGCTATGGAATCTTTGCTAAATATCATGTGTTTATGATTAAGGATCTTAGCATAACTCCTGTAAAATACCCAGATAATATAAGGCTTTGTCAACTAGAAGGCTATGAAAGTGAACGGAAAATTGTAGTGGACAACACTTTAGCTCTACTGAAAGGGAAACCTGCTGCTAACGTACTTCTTAGAGGAGATGCAGGAACAGGTAAGTCCTCAACAGTGAAAGCTGTAGCCAATGAATTCAGGGACAGAGGCCTTCGCCTTATAGAAATCACAAAGAGACAGCTAAGAGATATGCCCATTATAATGGATACTATTAGCAGAAATCCATTGAAGTTTATCTTGTTTATAGATGACTTGTCCTTTACCAAGGATGATGATGACTTTGGAGCATTGAAGGGCATATTAGAAGGTTCTGTTTCTACAAAGGCCTCCAATGTAGTAATTTATGCAACTAGCAACAGAAGACATCTAGTAAAGGAATCCTTCTCCGATAGAAGAGGAGATGATATTCATATTAACGATACAATTCAAGAGCTCCTATCCTTGTCTGATCGGTTTGGGCTTTCTGTAACCTTCTCCAAACCTGATAAAAAGCAATTTTTAGAGATTGTTCATGGTCTAGCAGACAAGTACCAGGTGAAATTGTCTGCAGAAAAATTGGAGCTGGAAGCAGAAAGATTTGCCCTAAGGCACAATGGTAGGTCTCCTAGAGTAGCAAGACAGTTTATAGAATATTTGAAGGCTAATGAGGAATAGGATTTAGGAGGCATATACTGTGAGAGGTGGGAAAAATTAATTTTCCCTCCTACTGGATTAATTTATATTATAATTAAGTTTTGAAATTAAAGATCCATATAAGGACAAAATTCAAATTTTATAAATTACAAGATAGCTTGTACATTAAAAATATTAGTTTAATTATTAATGCAAAGTAGAGAATTCATATCCTTCGCTTTTAAGAATATTTATTATTTCTGGAAGAGCCTTTGCTGTTTTTTCTTTACCGTAAGTGTCGTGCATTAGAATTACTAGATCGCTGTCAGAGGCTACATATTTCCTTGTTTCCTTAAATCTTTCTATTAATTCATCTTTGTTTCTCTTTTTTCCTTCTGCATCGCCGATTAAGCTGTTCCATTCTATATACACGAAGCCTTTCTCTTCTAGAAGCTTGTCTACTTCAGCTGTACCTTTCCAGGAAGCATGACCTCCGGGAAATCTAATTATTTTTGATTCACTGCCTTCTCCTAAGACTTGAGAGATAGCTTTATTATTTTTTTCAAGATCCTCTAGGAAGCTTTTAGGATTAACAGTTCTATTTGGGTATAATAACTTATAATCATGGGAATAAGTATGATTGCCAATAGTATGTCCCTCATTAGCTATCCTTTTTAATAGTTCTTTAGATTTTTCAGATTTTTCAATGGAGGTCCCTAATACAAAAAATGTAGCCTTGATATTATTTTCTTTTAAAATATCTAAAACTAATGGAGTTACAGTAGTAGAAGGGCCGTCATCAAAGGTAAGGTAGGCAATCTTCTTTTCTTTGTCAGAATCTACCCTAGTTTTTAACATTTCCATTACTTCCCTTGCTTTAGCAGTATCCTGAGTAAAAGGCTGGTCTTTACCTGCTGTAATAGGGTCCTTTGTTTCAGATTGGGACTGCTCGTCCTTGTTTTTATCATTATTGTTTGCTTCTTTGTCTTTTGAGTTTTTCTTTGAATTTTCCGATTCTTGCTTTTTATTATCAGAACTCTCTATAGATTTATTAGGATTATTTTTATAACCTATAATACTAAAGGCTGTAAAGGAGCCTAAACTAAAAAATATAATTCCTGCAATAAGTAGTCTTACTTTTCCTGTTTTTTTCTTCAATTTGTCTATCCCCTCTTTTGCGTATTTTTCGTCATTCTTCTACATAATTATATACGAAATTTGCTGTTAAAAGTTCAATAAAAAGAAAAAATGATAAAATATTTTAATGGAAATGAAGGGATGGGCTGGTATATTGGTATAAGTTAGCTCTAGCTATAAGAAAGTTCCATATTGCAAGGGTAACAATATTCTTGAACCTGAATATTATGTAGTATAAACCTCAACTGTCGAAAGCTTAGGTATTTCGGCAAAATAAACTATTAGGAAATGAAATAAGAAACTAGCTTTAAAGAAATAAGGAGGGTTAAAGATGTCAGGATATTCAAAATGTGGCTGCAACTATGGTATGGGTTATGGTATGGGCTTTGGCGGAGGTCTAGGTAAGGGCTCCAATTGTATATGTGATTTCCCAACATTGATCATATTAATTCTTATAGTTCTTCAATTCTCAAAGAGCAACAAAGGTAGTTCTGAATGCTGCTATGACTAGTGATAAGAATAAATAATTAAAAAGTAATAAACCAATTTAGAGGAATAATAAGGAGGTTTAAACATGAGTAGATGTAGATACGGCTCCAAAGATAAACAAGTAAGTAATGAAATATTATTTATAATTGCACTGTTCTTCCTATCTTGTGCAGGTTGCGGGAGAGGAAATTATTAGATAGATTTGAATTTTGCAAACAAAAAGCCTTTATCCTATAAAGATAAAGGCTTTTCTGATACATGATTATGGATTTAAACTTGACCTATTATTCAAAAAGATGCTTCTTTTGAGAGATGAATACAGCCATTAATATATGTTCTAAAAAGCCGAAAATTGTAATATTAATCTGTTTTTATGGTATAATAGAACAATATTAGGTTTAATACAGAATTTTCCATGTGTCCTTTTATGAAAAATGAACAAAATAAAATTAGTAAAACTATAAGGAGATAGGCAAGACTATGAAAATTTTTAAGGAATATCTTCATTTACCAAGGGAAGTTTATGTTTTGGTAGTAGCAAAAACTATTAATGGTTTAGGAAATTTTATAATGCCCTTATTGACTTTAATTTTAACGGAGAAAGTTGGCTTAAATGGTTCACAGGCAGGCTTCTATATGCTGATGCTAAATGTATGTTTTGTGCCGGGACTATTATTTGGAGGAAGACTAGCTGATAGCCTTGGACGAAAAAAAGTTATAATAATATTTCATAGTCTAGCAGCATTGGTCTTTATGGCCTGTGGTTTTATAAAACCTTCCATGTTAGTAGTCTATTTATTGATGCTGGGGTCATCTTTTTTAGCTGCTTCATTACCTGCCTACGACGCCTTATTGGCAGATTTAACAAATGAACATAATAGGAAGAGAGCCTTTTCCTTAACTTTTATGGGGCATAATTTAGGTTTTTCCATTGCTCCTGTATTGGGAGGTTTTTTATTTAGGAATTATCTTTATTTGGTCTTTATTATTGATGCTATCAGTACTGTCATATCTGTAATTTTAGTAGCTATATATATTCCAAACATGGAATATAATCAGTCCAAAGCTAAAAATGAAGTTAGGGAAGAAAAGAGCCAGGAGAAAAATTTAAATGTATTTCAGTTTTTGTTAAATAATAAGTATATTTTAATTTTCTCAGGGATACTATTCTTTTATAACTTTGCTTTTTCCCAATTGGCATTTACCTTGCCAATTCATGTAGTGCAGCTATTCCCTGAAAATGGGCCAAAGTATTACGGTACTATGGAAGGATTAAATGGAGTCTTGATTTTAATACTAACACCTATTATGACTAGGTTAACTATAAAAAGCAGACCCACTAAGGCAATTGCCATGGGAGGGATACTTTATACTTTAACCTTTGCTCTACTAATTTTCGTTGGACCTCTTTCTATGTTTTACCTAGCCATACTTGTAATGACTTTCGGAGAAACCATGATTACAGTAAACAATAATGCCTTTATATCTGGTATGACCCCTCCCCCTTATAGAGGGCGGGTAAGCGGTATATTCCAAATTATCTATGGTGCTGGTTTTGCTATAGGGCCATTTATAATGGGAATTTTATTAGATTATATTTCAATCCATGAAGTTTGGGCTACAATAACAATAATTATGGCTTTAGCTTCACTATTTATGCTTAGTCTTACTAGAAGGATGAGAAGGAAGAAAATAGAGGGACACTACTAAAGGATAAAATATGCTTGTCTAATATTGCATAACCTTGTTAGTTGAGGTAAAATCTTTTTAGTTAAAGGGAAAGGATGCATTAAATGGATAATCGTATAGAGAACTATTGTCAAGAAACAGAAAGTATAAATAAAGTATTGGATTTTTATAAGAAAGAGTTCTTAGATAACTATGAATTCTTAGAAGTTGAAGAAAGAAAGCCTGTTTTAAAGGCTATGCCATATTGCTATAGAATTTGGTATTATTCTGCTCTGATTTCCGATACTTCCCTAAGTCCAGCAAATTTTATAAATATGCAGATTAAAGAAAAGTTTAATGAAGACCTTGTGGTTGTTCCAATAGCAAGGCCGGTATATACAAGAAAAAAACTCAAGGATTTTCAGCAGGACTTTGTAATTTTTACAGTGGAAGACCATCCTGTTCTAAAGGATTTAGAGTATTTTTTGGATAATTGCAGACCAGACATTGGAGTGGATGCAAGTGGTTTATTGCTTGATGAGGAAAGAGAAGCAATTATAGATTCGTTAACCTTTAAAGAAATTTTCTATGTAACTTTTTTAACTAACACTGCCTATGAACTGGGCCTCTTGAAAAAAATGCCCTCCATAGGAGTACATAGAGCTACAGCAGTAACTAGTAATATGGAGGTGTTTTTTAATTTAACTAAGAGGGAACAGTTAAAAAGATTAGTTGAGGCAGTGATTTCTATTGCTTCAAAGCAAATGTGTGACCTCTTTCCCTTAGATAGGAGCTCCTTTAGTGTTAGCTCTTTGAGGAATATGATAAAAGATGCTGTGGATTTAAATGAATACCTTAATAATATTATGGAAAAATATAATATTATTGTTGATATGGATGAATTGGAGAAGATCGATTTAGAAAATCTTGATGATATAGAAATAGATAATCTTCCTCAGGAATCAATGATGGCCCTTGCCATCAGAATGGAATTGGCCTTCGCTATGGATGCATATATAGCCACTCCTTTAGGTTATTATTTGCAACTTCTTCAACCTATATACATAAACACCTATGATGCAGCTACACACTTTTATGAACTATACCAGGCGGAACATAGCAAGGTGCCTTTAATAAAATTATTTTTTATGATGCCTAATGGATTAGACCTAACGGATCTTGGTGAAAATATTATTCTTGATGGCAAAAAAGCAAAAAATAAGTTTCAGGCTTTGAAGACAAAAATAGACTTTAAGCAAACCTTTGAGGATATATACGAATATCAAACTAGTATTGTTGTGGATGATTGGTTTGATATAGTGGAAGAGCCTGAAATTGATATAGCAACAGCTTATTTTAATGGAAAGGCTGCTAGAAAGGTAAATTCTAAGGATGAGTTAAATATTCCAGCTGCTGATAATGAGGAAGTTGTAACAAACAGAAATCGTACCTATATTTTCAAAATAAAAAATACTGCCCATAAGAGAAAGTACATAACTATTGAGGTAAAAGGGTCACAAACAATGTCACAAATATGTGATATTGTGAAGAATAGTTACAAGTTAGAGGATGGACATTTGTATTCCTTTTTTATGAACAATAAGCCCTTTGACAGGGAATATGAAATTCCATGTCTAGAGGAAATTGATAGTGACATAAGGGCAGTAGATGTTAAGCTGTATGATCTAAGATTAATTATAGGTCAAAAGTTTCTTTTGATTTATAACTTTGACAAAAAAATTACCTTTGAAATTGACTTCTTAGGAACAGAAGCCTTAGAAAAGGGGGCTAACTATCCTAGGATAGTAGAAAACCGTAAGTAAGTGACAAAATAGGAGTGATAGCTTGAAGAAGATAGTACTGGCAGGAGGTTGTTTTTGGGGAGTGGAGGCCTACCTAAACACCTTTAAGGGAATTATAGATACAAAGGTTGGTTATGCTAACGGCAATGTTTCTAATCCAACCTATGAAATGGTGTGCCAAAAGAATACAGGTTATGCAGAAAGTTGCTATGTAGAATATGATGAAAATCACTTATCCTTAGAGAAGCTATTGGATAGATTTTGGGCAGTAATAGATCCTACCATTTTAAATAGGCAGGGTAATGATATAGGAAGCCAATACAGAACAGGTATTTACTATATAGACAAAGAGGATCTAGATACAATAATTAAGTCCAGAGATAGGGAGCAGGAGAAGTACCATAAAAAAATTGTTACAGAAATAAAACCTTTAGAAAACTTCTATGAGGCAGAGGAATATCATCAAAAGTATTTGGAGAAGAATCCTAATGGTTACTGCCATATACCTAGGGAGCTTTTGCAAAAGAAGGATAAGTAGTGAATTTATTTTTACTATGCATATGATTACCAAGGAATTGCCACAATAAAAGATATAATCATTTAGGAGGTTTTATTGTGGCTAATATACCCAAGTTTTTAAATAGTTATTGGATAGATTCAACCCAATCCCAGGACTATCCTGCTTTAGAAAATGATCTTGTAGTAGATGTCTTAGTAATAGGAGGGGGAATTACCGGCATAACAACGGCCTATTTATTGCAAAAAGAAGGGCTAAAGGTGGCTGTGATAGATTCAGGAAAGATCCTATCTGCAACCTGTGGCCACACCACAGCAAAGATTACAGTACAGCATGGCCTTATATATGACAAGCTAAAGGCACATTTTGGAGAGGAAAAGGCTAAGCTATATGGTGAAGCTAATAATGCAGGCTTACAACTAATAAAAGATCTTATAAATGAGCATAAAATAGATTGTGACTTTGTCTTGCAAAACAATTATGTCTTCACCCAATTGGAAAGCTATGTACAAAAGATAGAAGATGAAGTAAGAACTGCTCAAGGGTTAGGTCTTAATGCTGAGTACTTGGATATGGTACCCTTGCCCTTTAAGGTGGAAGCAGCAGCGTGTTTTCAAAATCAGGCCATGTTTCATCCTAGAAAGTACTTATTAGCTCTTGCCAATCTACTGAACCAGCAGGAACAGTGTATATACGAAAATACAAGAGCTTTAGATATAGATCATAGCCCTGTAGGGGAGAAGAGTTTAGTCACAACTTTAGAGTACGGTGTGAAGGTTCACAGCAATTATGCAGTGATTGCTAGCCATTTTCCCTTTT
>JAAYTB010000015.1 GCA_012523855.1 Clostridia bacterium | reverse complement strand
CGGCGATGGAGATGAACTTTGGGAAAACAAAAGGCTTTCTGATATTATACGGGTCCATAGTAATGTGTTTTGGCTCTTATCCAAGTTCTATAAAAGAAAAAAACTCTACTTTATCTATGGAAACCATGATATGGTTAAGAAAAATCATAAATATGTAAAAAAACATATGTATAAATACTTTGATGAACGGCAAAAGAAAGATCTGCCTTTATTTGAAAATATAAAAGTTCATGAGGGTTTAATTCTTAGACATAAGGTTAATAATTATAAAATATTCCTAATTCATGGACATCAAGTAGAATTACTGAATAATGAATTGTGGAAAATTACTAGATTTCTAGTTCGTTACTTATGGAGGCCCTTGAACTTTTTTGGACTAAATGATCCCACCAAAACAGCAGATAGCTATCATAGAAAACATGCTGTAGAAAAAAAGCTTATTGAATGGATAGAAAAAGAAAATCAGATGCTAATAGCTGGTCATACTCATAGGCCAATGTTTCCAAAAGAAGGTGAACCCTTATATTTTAATACTGGAAGTACCGTTCATCCTAGGTGCATAACTGGAATAGAAATTAACCACGGGCAAATTCAACTTGTAAAATGGTACATTAACACTAAAAGAGATGGCACCCTCTTTATTGATAGGAAAGTATTGGTTGGACCTGCAAAGCTTTGCCAGACCCCGCTAGCTGAATGTTATATAAGCAAGGTCTAAAGTATGCTATAATAATATTTGTCTGGTTAAAGATCGCTAAGCATTGAATTTTTTACGATTATAATTTTTAAGTTAAGACAAAATAAAGGAGCGATAATATGGAGAGTGAAGTACAACAAACACCAGGAATTCAGATAAAAAAACCAAAGAAAATAATAGGATTTATATTAATTATTATTTGCACTTTACTTGCTATATACCTTTTTATGTCCATGTATTTTAAAAACCATTTCTATTTTGGCACAGAGATAAACTCAGTTAAAGTGTCAGGTAAGACGGTAGAAGAAGCGGAAGAGCTTGTTATGAAGAGGCTTCAAAACTATACTCTTTCTCTAGAAGGTCGACAAGGCCATAAGGAAAGGATTGTGGGTAAGGACATAGGGTTAAAGCATAACTCTAAAGATGAAATACAGAAAATCAAGGATAATCAGAAGCCTTTAGCTTGGATATCGGCTGTTTTTTCTTCCAAAAATAAGAAATCTGTTATTAAAGTAACTTTTGATGAAAAGTTACTAGAGGAGCAAATAGACAAGCTTTCTTTTTTTGATGAAAAGAATATAATAGAACCTGTAAGTGCTAGCATTGATTTTAAGGATAATAGCTATGTAATTATAGAAGAAGTGAAAGGAACTAGAATCAAGAAAGAAACTCTGTTTTCTAGTTTAAAAGAAGCAATACTTAAGAGTGAAACTTCTATAGATTTGGATGAAGCTGGATGTTATGTAAGTCCAAAATACACTTCAAAGTCTAAAGAAATTCAGCAACTTTATAATACTTTAAACAAGTATATAGGAACAAAAATTACCTATACTTTTGGGGAAACTAGGGAAGTTTTAGATGGGGCTACAATAAATAAATGGATATCCTTTGATGATAATTTCCAGGTTTCTATTGATGAAAACAAAGTAAGAATATACGTGGATTCACTTGCCATGAAATACAATACAGTAGCTAAGAGAAGAAGCTTTGTTACATCTTTAGGAAAAACTATAACTGTTAGTGGTGGAAATTACGGTTGGTCAATCAATAAGCCCAAAGAGGTTAAGGATATAATTACCTCTATTAAAGAAGGAGAGAATATAACTAGGGAGGCAGCCTTTTATCAAAGAGCTAATGAATTTGGTAGTTATGATATTGGCAATACCTACTTAGAATTGGATCTAACAAAACAGCATATATGGTATTATAAAGATGGTATACTTATAGCAGAAGGGGATGTTGTAACTGGGAATATTAGCAGAAATTATGGTACACCTGCAGGTGTTTATACCCTAGCTTATAAGCAAAGAAATGCTACCCTTAGGGGAGAAAACTATGCTACCCCCGTAAGCTATTGGATGCCCTTTAATGGAAACATAGGCCTACATGACGCTTATTGGAGAAATGCATTTGGTGGAGAAATATATAAAACAAACGGTTCACACGGTTGTGTAAATGCACCGCCATCAGTAGCAAAGACTATCTATAATAACATTGAAGCAGGAACACCTGTAGTTTGCTATGAATAATTCCATTAGCCTATGTGAAAAAGAATCTTATTCTATAATAGTTATTAAAGAAAAATATCTAAGTAATAAATTAGTAAATTATATTGACAATAAATCAAATGGGGACTAAAATATTACTAATTACTATGATATTGGAATATGCTTAATTATAACTCCATAGTTTTTATGGAGTTTTCTGCTATTTATTTATATATTTTAAACTATATCTACTTAGGGGGTGTTTTTATGATAAAAGTCAATAACATTTCAAAAGAGTTTATATCTAGCAAAAAGTATCCCGGTTTCAAAGGCGCTATAAAAGGCTTAGTTATTGGCATAATCCATTAGATTGGTTATAATATGGTTGAAGATATTATTGTTTTTATAAAAAAGTCTTTAACTAACGATAATATAAGTAATAGGTTAAGTAAATGTTATATGTGAAAGGTTGGTAGAAATGAATTTAGAGAATATGGCACTAAATAATGAGAAAGCTTTAGGAGAAAACTCATACCCTGGTAGAGGCATAGTAGTGGGTATGACTCCAGATGGAGAAAATTATGTTCAAATATATTGGATAATGGGTAGAAGTGAAAATAGCCGTAATAGAATTTTTGAGCTAGAAGGAAATTTCGTTAAAACCAAGGCTTTTGACCCAGCTAAATTAGAAGATCCTAGCTTAATTATTTATTATCCAGTAAAAGATATCAAGGGTATCCATATTGTTACTAATGGTGATCAAACAGACACGATCTATAATTATCTTCAAGAGGGAAAATCCTTTGAAAATGCTTTAAATACAAGAAAATTCGAACCAGATGCTCCTAATTTCACTCCTAGGATCTCTGCTTTTATCCGCTGTAGCCAGGAACAAGCCACATATGGCTTATCTATACTAAAAACTATAGATAACAAAGGAGATATTTGTGTAAGAAGCTATTTTAATTATGATAAATTTACCAAGGGTTATGGTCATTGCATTCATACATACAAGTCAGATGGCAATCCAATACCATCCTTTGTTGGAGAACCATTTGTTGTAAAACTAGCTAATGATATAGAAGAAAATGCAGATCACTTCTGGACTTTATTAAATGATGACAATAAAATTTCATTGTTAGTAAAGTATATTAGCGTTAAAGATAATAGAGTAAAGTTTAAAATTATAAATAAAAACAAGTAAATTAAATATGAGGTTTTTAATTCAATCATACAAGTTTAATAGCACACTTATTGAAAGATAAGGCCGCAAAGCCATGGGTCTAAAGGAAAGATTTCCTATGATTGCCAGGTTGCCAAAGTATGTTAGGTTAATTTTAGCTTAATATATTTATATAGGCACCCTGAGGGGTGCCTTTTAATTAAGATAAAGATAGGTGAAAAAATCAAATGAATAGGGTTAAAATTGAAGAACTACGTGAAAAAATAAACATGATGATAGCTTCCGATAATTATGATTATGAAGAGTTGGTAGAGTTAAGTCAGGAGTTGGACAAGTATATAGTAGAAGAAGTAAAAATTAGTATGTATGTTAAGACCGTATTAGGTTGCGAGGTTTCGGAACAGTTTAATAATTTAATCAATAAGATAGAACTTGTTGAAGAAAACTATGAATATGTACGGATTGTAGATCCTATTAAAAAAGAAGTTTTGGCACTTAAAGGGGCTGAATTTGATGAGGATAAACTTAAATGTTATAAGTTTTTTGGCAGACATGATCCTTGTACAAATTGTGTTTCTATAAAGTCTAGAAATGAATATAGTATAAAAATTAAGATTGAACGTGTAGAGAATAAAATATATATTGTAACTGCAGTACCAATACAAGTTAAGGAGAAAAAATTAATACTTGAGTTAATAAAAAATGTTAGCTTAAAGCCTCTTATGGATATGGAACAATTTAAAGAAAAGTTGATAAATGAAGAGTTAGAAACACTTTATAGCGGAAAACTTATTGATGATAATTATAAAGTAGATTTAAAAAATAACTAAATAAGAATTTCTTATAGATAAGCTTATTAGCAGAATAAAGTTTTCATGAGCTATAAGAAATATTGTAAAAAGTATTATTAGGTTAAAGAACTAGTAATACTTTTTTGTTTGGAAATTTTAACAAGATGAACTGCCATTAATTATGGCAATTGAGTATAAATCTCAATAAAAACCTTGACTAAATATTAACAATAAAATATACTTTAAGTAAAGAGAATGATAATCGTTATCAATAACGCATAGAAAGAAGTGATTTTTTATGATGCCTTTGACCATGGCGAAAATAGGTGAAATAAATTCTATTAAAAGAGTTGGAGGAAAAGAAGAAACAAAGAAATTCTTGGAGAATTTAGGTTTTGTACCTGGAAGTATTGTTACGGTAGTTTCCGAAACAGCAGGGAACATAATTGTTAATGTA
Organism: Clostridia bacterium; assembly: GCA_012523855.1. Classification (GTDB taxonomy): domain Bacteria; phylum Bacillota; class Clostridia; order Clostridiales; family Clostridiaceae; genus Clostridium_AU. The sequence goes on along the minus strand of JAAYTB010000015.1, from coordinate 9,748 downwards.
AAAGAATCTAGAGTGGCAATTGGACAGGAAATGGCTAGGAAGATAATGATATAAATATAAGGAAAGGTGATGACATGAAAAGCTTAAAAGAAGTTAATTGCGGAGAAACTGTTAAGGTTGTTAAGCTTAGGGGGGATGGTCCTGTAAAAAGAAGAATTATGGATATGGGAATAACAAAAGGAACAGAAGTTTTTGTTAGAAAGGTTGCCCCCTTAGGAGATCCTTTAGAAGTAACAGTTAGGGGATATGAATTATCCTTAAGAAAAGCTGATGCTGAGATGATAGAAGTGGAATAATATTAATAATAGGATAGGAGTTTTAATATGTCAGTGAAGATTGGGTTGGCGGGAAATCCTAATAGTGGTAAAACAACCTTGTTTAATGTTTTAACTGGTTCTAACCAGTTTGTTGGAAACTGGCCAGGGGTAACAGTGGAAAAAAAGGAAGGTAGGCTAAAGGGACATAAAAATGTAACTATTATAGACTTGCCAGGTATTTATTCCTTATCACCTTATACCCTAGAGGAAGTGGTGGCCAGAAATTATCTAATTAATGAAAGGCCAGATGCCATAATAAATATTGTAGATGGTAGTAATTTAGAAAGAAATCTATACCTTTCTACTCAGCTTATAGAGCTTGGTATACCTGTAATCATTGCAGTTAACATGATGGATCTAGTGAGAAAAAACGGAGATCAGATTCATATTGAAAAATTAAGTGAAAAGTTAGGTTGCCTAATAGTTGAAATATCAGCTCTCAAAGAAGATGGGATATCTAGATTAATTGACAGAACTTTAGAGCTTGTTAATAGTAAAGCGAGCACAAGAATAGTTCACAAGTTTAATGATACAGTTGAAAACATAATAGAGGCCGTCGAGTCAGAATTGGACAATGAAATCCCAGAGAATCAAAAAAGATTTTTCGCTATAAAACTTCTGGAGAAAGACGAAAAAATAAATTCACAACTTAAGAAGATTCCAGACCTATCAAAACATATAGAAAAGCTAGAATCAGCTATAGATGATGACGTTGAAAGTATTATTGCTAACGAAAGATATGATTATATTACTTCAATTATTAAAGAATCTTATATAAAGAAGAATAAAGAAAAGCTTACTAGTTCAGATAAGATTGATAGAATAGTTACCAACAGGGTCCTAGCACTTCCAATTTTCGCAGCTGTGATGTTTCTGGTCTATTATATTTCCATAACAACTGTAGGAGCTTGGGTTACTGACTGGGCTAACGATGGTGTTTTTGGAGAAGGCTGGTCCTTATTTGGATTAGAGATTCCTGGTGTTCCTGTGTTAGTGGAAAGGGGACTAAATGCCATCGGTTGTGCAGACTGGTTACAGAGTTTAGTTATTGATGGTATTATAGGTGGAGTGGGAGCTGTTTTAGGCTTTGTTCCACAGATGTTAATTTTATTCTTATTCTTAGCCTTCTTGGAAGGTTGCGGATATATGGCAAGAGTGGCCTTTATTATGGATAGAATATTTAGAAAGTTTGGCCTATCAGGGAAGTCCTTTATTCCAATGCTAGTAGGTAGTGGTTGTGGTGTTCCTGGTATTATGGCTTCAAGGACTATTGAAAATGATAGGGACAGAAAAATGACCATAATGACAACAACCTTTATTCCTTGTGGAGCTAAGCTTCCTATAATAGCATTAATTGCAGGAGCTTTATTTAATGGTGCTTGGTGGGTGGCTCCTAGTGCCTACTTTGTTGGAATTGCAGCCATAATCGTATCAGGTATTATTTTAAAGAAAACTAGAATATTCTCAGGAGAAGTAGCTCCTTTTGTTATGGAACTTCCAGCATATCATATGCCAACAGTTAAAAATCTTTTAAAAAGTATGTGGGAAAGAGGATATTCCTTCATAAAGAAAGCAGGAACTATCATATTATTATCAACAGTTATAATTTGGTTTGCTGAAAGTTTTGGTTTTTCAGAAGGATCCTTTGCTATGGTTGATGATATGAATGACAGCATATTAGCAGCTTTAGGAAATGTTTTTGCACTAGTATTTAAACCTCTTGGCTGGGGAGAGTGGAAAGCAGCTGTAGCAGCCATTACAGGATTGGTAGCAAAGGAAAATGTGGTGGGAACCTTTGGAGTTTTACATGGATTTGCGGAGGTTGCGGAAGATGGTGTAGAAATTTGGGGCACATTAGCAACAAGTATGTCGGCATTATCAGCCTACTCTTTCCTTGTATTTAATCTTCTTTGTGCACCATGCTTTGCTGCTATGGGAGCTATTCGAAGAGAGATGAACAGTGGAAAATGGTTTTGGATTGCCGTTGGATATCAGACAGGCTTAGCTTATGTTGCATCATTATGTATATATCAAATAGGTACATTTGTAACAAGTGGAGTCTTTACTTTTGGTACTGTAGCAGCTTTTGTAGCTGTGTTAATCATTATATACTTATTGTTTAGACCTAAAAAGGAAGGGTGAGATATGGGGACATTTATAGTTGGAGCTATAGTATTAGGGATCCTAGCAAGCTCAGTATATAGTTTAGTAAAGGATAAGAGAAAGGGTAAATCTATACAGTGTGGTAAGGACTGCAACCATTGCGATAGGGGATGTCACTAGTTGGATAAATAAAATATAGTAATAAAAAATCATCTAATAACAAAAGCTAATAGAGAATACAAACAATAAAAGTTTCTCGTAGAGAGGTGAAATTTATGGCGGCAAGAAAAACTGCTGAAATAGGCAATGGACATTTTCAGCAAAAAAATAGGAAAGGTAAGTCTGATAAAAACACTGCTATACCTAAGGCAGAAATTAGAAAAAGAAATAATGAAGAAAATAATATATCTCATCCAAGGTAGGCTATTTAAAAGGACTTCTTATTATAAAGAAGTCCTTTTAATATAGATTTTTATCTTGAACTTCTCAAGAATTAGTATATAATTAACTTATACCCCATAATAAACCTATTATATTAGCTTGGCAATGAAATACCGCTGAGGTCTAGTTATTTATATCCATACTTAAAACTTACCAGGAGGGGTAATCTATGATAAGGACTAGAAATTTATATGATAATAAAAACTTAGAAGTAATAGAAGAAAGAGGAGATGTGAAAGTCCTCGAATATAAGAAGGATTTAAGCGTTGACACTTTAAATGCAATGGAAGCATACTTTGCTTCAGAAATGAATGTTAGAAGAAGACAGGTACTTATTGAATTAAAAGGTAATGCCTATACCGTTAGTGCTGGAGCCATGCAGTGGACTGCAGGAGCAGTTAATATGGTAGCTGACGTAAAAGGATTTGGAGACTTAATTGGCAAAGCTTTTTCATCTAAAGTAACTAAAGAATCTGCAATTAAGCCAAGATATCAGGGTCAGGGATTGTTAATGTTAGAACCAACCTATAAACATATCCTCTTGGAAGATGTTGGTCAATGGGGAGGTATGGTCTTAGATGATGGTTTATTCTTGGCATGTGAATCAAGAGTTCAGCAAAAGGTTGTTGCTAGAAGCAATCTATCTTCTGCTGTTTTAGGACAGGAGGGCTTATTTAATTTGTGTCTTAGAGGTGCTGGAGTAGCTGTATTAGAAAGTCCTGTACCTAGAAGTGAATTAATAGATTTTATATTGGAAAATGATGAAGTTAGAATTGATGGAAATTATGCAGTAGCTTGGTCAGAGACATTAGATTTCAGAGTTGAGAAGTCAAGTAAAAGCTTAATTGGTTCTGCAGTTTCAGGTGAAGGCTTGGTTAATGTATATAGAGGCAGTGGAAGAATACTAATGGCACCTGTTGTTTAATATGAGAACAGTAATTTAGAGCATGTAGCTAATAGCTACATGTTTTTTTCTTAAACTTTTCTTAAAATCATTGAAACCTAATAGAAATACAACTATAATAGCCTTGTGAAATATATGTAATTAAAGGTACAATATGGGTTGGAGCTGTAGAGTCTTTATATTTAAGAGAAAAAAAGACATTATAAATGGGTAAAAATGTGTAAGGGATTAATTTGAGAGATTTATGATAGGAGGGATAATGTGCTTTGCTTGAAATGTGGTAACAAAATTAGAAAAGGCCATAAGTTTTGCACTCAGTGTGGAAGCAAATTTGATTTTTCTGTATTAAAACGTAAAAAATAAAAGTAGTCATTATGGTATTAATAATTTTACTTATACCCATAGGGCTTTGGACAGCATCTTTTTTACTAGATCAACCTGTATTAGTTACTGATATAACAGTAGAGGGGAGATATTATAATCTATATGATAATAACGGCTATATAGAGTTTTATGAAGAAAAAAGACAGTACTACCATGGTAGTTACATAAGAAAAAAGGAAAATGAAAGTATGTACAGTATAGAGGATACTTATAGAGTGAAAGGTAATAAAGTTATACTTTCAAATCTTATAATAAGAAAAGATATCGAGTACTTAGTCTATAATAATTACTTAATACAAAGAGATCTTGCATTCAAAAATACAATTCCTAAAGGTAAAACCTTCAATGTAAGCTGTATAAGGAATAATATTAAGTATGTATTTAATAAGGACGGTAGCTTTTCAAAAGTTAAGGTAAATAATGATAGGGAGACAACAGAGCTCAGTGGACTTACCAAAGAGATGAAGAGATTATAACCTTGAAAGTAGAAGGAGAAGATAAGGAATTTAAGTTATTAATTTATGAAAATAAACTCCATGAAGGTAGTTATAAAAAAGAGGAAAGTTAAAAAACTTTCTTTGATATTAAATTTAGTATATAAATCCCATCTTTTATTTATGTTGTGTCTTTAAGGTTACAAAAATAAAAGATGGAATTTTTATATTGTATTTTACTTATTTATAAGCAAATTTATCTCCGTAGCCTATCTAAGACCTGGATTGTTAAGAGTTTCTGGAACATTTAATGTGTAATTGGAGTGGAAATTATTGTCCCAATAAGTTTCCCCAGAAGGGTTTATGTACTTAATTGCAAATTTGAAATCTACAGATGCCTTACTATAGCCTGACATAGGATCTAGCCCGCCATCTATCTCGAAATACCATAAGCCGTATCTACCATCCTTTTCGCCCACATATTCAGCATTTACATCCTTCCATTCATTATTAGCTACCTGATAGTGGATGATTACTGAATCCTTTGAATTAGATCCTTCTGTCTGAACATAGCCATAGGCATAGATATGACCTTCTTTAGAAGCTGTTTTACAATAGAGTAACTGAACCTGCTTTCTTGTATCGGCCCAGGTCTTCTTTGGTGTAGCGTAAATTATAGTTGCTAGAACAGTGATAAATAGGAGTAGGAAGAGAATTTTTTTCTTTTTAAATTTCATTTTAAAAACCTCCTGAAATTTTATTACACAAATAATGTAGGAAAAAAATGGTGTGAAGTCAAATATAGGAAAAGTTAAAATATTACTTTACAAAAGAAAGAAAAGGTTTACGGACTCATTGTTTCTCGTATGCAAGGCTTTTTAAAAGTATATTTTCAGAATAACTTTTGTTAATTGTAATATTAAAATAAGACTTGTATAATATATATAATTTAACGAAAGGTTGGTGCGTATGAGTAGTGTTATTCACTTACAGGAAAAATGTGATGCCGCTTCAGGGAGAGTAAAAGCACAAATGGTCCTTAAGCAGGCTAATATAATAAATGTCTTTACAGAAGAAATAATACAAGCTGATCTAGCTATTTGTGGCGATACCATAGTTGGTATTGGGAGCTACCAAGGAGAAGTAGAAATTGATTGTAGGGATAAGTTTATATGTCCTGGATTTATAGATGCCCATGTCCATGTAGAATCTACTATGGTTATGCCAAGTGACCTAGCTAAGGAGGTTCTAAAATCTGGAACAACTACCATGATAGCCGACCCTCATGAACTGGTAAATGTAACTGGAATAAAAGCCTTAGAGTTTTTAATAGAAGCTACAGAAGACATTCCAATTAACCTATATATAATGTTACCTTCCTGTGTTCCCTCCACAAAGTTTGAAACCAATGGGAAGAGCTTTACTGCAGAAGATATGGTTCCTTTTCTTAACCATCCCAGGGTATTAGGTTTAGGTGAAGTGATGAGCTATAATGATGTAATAAATGGCCAGGAAGAAATGTTAAAGAAGTTGATTGTTAATGAAGGTAAAGTGTTAGATGGTCATGCTCCTGATCTTATAGGTAAAGAATTGCAAGCCTATGCTTGTGCTGGAATTGAAACAGATCATGAGTGTGTTAATTTTCAAGAGGCTTATGAAAAAGTTAAAGCAGGACTTAAGATACTTATTAGAGAAGGTAGTGCAGCTAAAAATTTAGAAGCAATTGTTAAGGGTTTAATTGAAAGTAAAATTCCTACAGATAACTTTATGTTCTGCACTGACGATAAGCACCTAGAGGATATCCAACGTGAAGGACACATCTCATGGAATATTAAACAAGCTATTGGATTAGGCATGAGTCCTATTACTGCTATTAAAATGGCTAGCTATAACACTGCTAGGGCCTATGGTTTAAAAAAGTTAGGAGCGGTGGCAGCAGGATATAGAGCGGATCTAGTGATTTTGGAAGATTTAGAAAATATGAAAGTATCACAGGTTATTAAAGATGGCATAATAATAACCGATGAAAGCTTTGCAAATAATAAAGATAAATACATAGATAAAGCTATGCTAAATACGGTGAAATTTGATAATCTTACTGCAGAAAAGATCAAGGTAAAAGCCTTTGAAAAAAATTATGTAATAGAGATGATGCCACATCAAATTATTACTAAGAAGGTTTACGAAGAAATACCTAGTCAGTATGGTTACTTTACAGCAAATGAAATTTACTCCAAACTATGTGTTATAGAAAGACATAGGGGCAGCGGTAATGTAGCAGCAGCACCATTAAAAGGTTTTGGCATAAAGGGTGGTGCCATAGCAACTTCTGTAGCACATGATTCCCATAATATCATTGCTGCAGGAGATAAGGATGAGGATATAATATTGGCTGTGAATCGTTTAAAAGAAATTCAAGGAGGCTATGTCATAGCATCTAAGGGAAAGATTATAGGGGAATTACCTCTACAAGTTGCAGGTCTTATTAGCACCTTACCTAGTGAAAAGGTTCAAAGTATAACAAAGGAAATGTTAGCACTGGCAAGGGCTATGGGAGTACCAGCCTACCTAGATCCTTTCATAACCTTATCTTTTATGGCCCTGCCTGTAATTCCAGAAATACGATTGACAGATTTGGGCTTGTTTGATGTAGAGAAATTTGACTTAATCTAAGTATTTTATTAAGAAAATAAAATTAACAAAGCCAATTTACTAAAACTAGGAGGCATATTAAATGGCATTTAAAGATTATAAATATGAAAGACCGAACTACCAAGAAGTTAAGGTACAGTTAACTTCTTTAATAGAGGAATTTACTAAAGCAGCTAATGCAGAAGAGCAATTTGAATACATAAAAAGAATTAATAAGATCAGAAATAGAAATGAAACCATGTATAATCTGGCTTATATAAGACATACCATTAACACCCAGGATAAATATTACGATGAAGAAAATAATTATTGGAATGAACATTCTCCTCTTTACGAAGAGTTAAATTCAGAATTTTATAAGGCCTTGGTAAATTCAAAGTTCAGGCAAGCTCTTGAAGAAAAGCTAGGGAAACAGTTTTTTACTTTAGCAGAATTCACAATTAAATCTTTCTCAGTAGAGATAATCGAAGACCTTCAAAGAGAAAATAAATTAGTGTCTCAGTATGTTAAACTGATAGCTTCTGCTAAAATTAACTTTCAAGGAGAGGAAAGAACTCTATCAACTTTGCCACCTTTTACCTTAAGCAAGGATAGGGTTATAAGGGAGAAAGCTTCCAAAGCTAAATATGATTTCTTTCTTGAAAAAGAAGCTGAAATTGATAGGATTTATGATGAGCTAGTAAAGGTTAGAACAAAAATAGCTAAAAAGTTAGGCTTTAAGAACTTCGTAGAATTAGGATATTTAAGAATGAAAAGAAGTGATTACAACCCACAAATGGTAGCTAATTTTAGAAAGCAGGTTGAAGAACATATAGTACCAGTAGCTTCAAAGCTTTATGAAAGACAAAGAGAAAGACTTGGCTTAAACACTCTAAGCTACTATGATGAAAAATTCGAGTTTTTAAATGGCAATGCAGAACCTAAAGGTAGTCCTCAATGGATACTTGAAAAGGGTAAGAAAATGTACTCTGAGTTATCAGCTGAAACTAAGGAATTCTTTGATTTTATGGTAGAAGAGGAATTGCTTGATATGATTGCAAAACCAGGTAAAGCTGGCGGTGGTTACTGCACCTACATTCCAGACTACAAGGCCCCTTTTATATTCTCTAACTTTAATGGCACTTCTGGAGATATAAAAGTATTAACCCATGAGGCCGGCCATGCTTTTCAGGTATATTCCTCCAGGTGGATTGAAGTACCAGAATGCAATTTCCCAACCCATGAAAGTTGTGAAATACATTCTATGAGCATGGAGTTTTTCACTTGGCCTTGGATGGACTTGTTCTTTGAAGAAGATACTGATAAGTACAAATTCACTCATTTAGGCAATGCAGTAAAATTCATTCCCTACGGTGTAACAGTTGATGAATTTCAGCACTATGTCTACGAGAATCCAGAAGCCAGCCCTGAAGAAAGAAAAAGGGTTTGGAGGGAAATTGAAAAGAAATATCTTCCCCACAAGAACTATGAAGGCTGTGACTTTCTAGAAAGAGGTGGCTGGTGGTTTCAACAAGCCCATATATTCAAAACTCCTTTCTACTACATTGACTACACTTTGGCCCAGATCTGTTCTTTACAATTTTGGAAAAGGGCTGAAGAAAACAGGGAAAAATCATGGCAAGATTATGTGAAGCTTTGCCAGGTTGGAGGAACAAAGTCCTTCTTAGAATTAGTAGACTATGGAAATTTAATTTCACCCTTTAAAGACGGATGTGTAAGCTCTGTTATAGGAGATATTGATAAATGGTTAGAGGCAGTGGATGACAATAGAATGTAGAGTTACTTGTTTTTGTAACAAGGGTATGTAAAAAACACATAACATAATAATAAATTGTAGAAAACGGTTAGCTAAGGCTGACCGTTTTTTATCAATTTGCTGTGGGTGAAATGCTAATGGATTAGTTTTCATGATTTCTGATCATCTTGCTTGGGATAATGAAGCCGAGCACTTGTTTTTACTTCAAGATAAGATAAATGCTTACCTATTGTACAAGGGGATATTTTTATAATACTTTAATATCAATTACTTATTATCAAACAAGCCTCTAGTTTGATAAACTAAAATAGAGAGTTTTTTGTAAGGGAAAAGAGAAAATTTTTGAAAAGAAACGAGGAAGGATATGAAAAATATTTGTTATATTCTTATATTAGCTATGCTTTCACTTAGTAGTCTAACTGCTTGTAGTAGCAATCTTAGAGAGCAAAAGGACAAGGAGCAAAAGGCTACAGGGAAGATAGATAATATAAGGGAAAAGTATCATGTTCTTGGTGATGAAGTACTGCGTAAGGAGCTTCAGGCCTATGAATCACTTCTAAAGCTTGATATAGACACTTCGGTCATTCCCTATTCAATTGAATTTATAGGAAGTTGGGATTTAATATCTGATTCTACTTATCAAAAGAAAATGAGGAACATTTTCTATACTGTTTATCCACGAATGATGGCACGGTGGTCTACCGGTATGGAGAATAAAAGAGTGGAATTTATGGCTGATGAGGAAAGGAATGAAGTG
>JAAYTB010000014.1 GCA_012523855.1 Clostridia bacterium | reverse complement strand
ATCATTTATTCTTTGTCTAAGGTCCGTATCAATCTTATTGAGCCTGAACTCCATACTTACCCCTCCTTATCAAGAGCTTGTACACTTTATCCCTTAAGCCTTTTTGTCGATAAGGATTCCAACCATTTCACACATTTGCGCTACCATATCTAGTATTTTTTTAGGTGGAACTTCTTTTATAACTTCTTTAGTTTTACTATCTCTTATTCTTATCATTATAGAATTACTAAATTTTTCGTGGGTTTCATATTCTGCATAGGTGTTATTATCCTCTAAAAAACTATTAAGCTTTTCAACTGCTTTTTTTAGATCATCTTCATTTAAAGCAGTTTTTTCATTATAATTGGCTTCCATTAGTTCCCTATCTAGACCTATACTTATGTCTTTTTGTCCTTCCAAGCTGAGGTTTGCAGTCTGCATTGGTCTTCCTTGACCAGTTTTCATAACTTCCATATTATTCACCTCATTTACTATTTGTTGGTTTTTACATTTTTCAGCATACTTGTGTTAAATGCTGTTGCACTGACATTTTCTTCTTCTACTGCCTTATAAAGCTCTTTCCTCAATATGGTGATCTCCCTTGGTGCATCGATAGCTAGTTTAACTGAGCCGTCGTCCAGCTTAACCACTGTAATTTCTATATCATCGCCAATTAAAAGAGCCTCTCCTTTTTTCCTTGTTATAACTAACATATTATCACTCCTGAATTAAAGGATGTTTAATCAAATACTTATCATTATCCAATATTATTTGTTCCCCTGATTTGCTACTTATATTTATTATTATTGGTGCCTTCAAATTTACTGTAATACTTTCCAAATTAGAATTTAATGTTACAGTGGACTGTAGCAAAACATCTTCAGGCTTCTCTATATTTAATCTCTTAATCAAGCCCTCCTTAAGTTCAACCTCATATTCCTTATCAACAGTAAAAGGACTTATGGTCACCAGGCCTACCTCTGGATTCTCTACAGAATGTAAAATATTGAAGACCTCATTTTCTTCTGCAGGAAATAATATAAATTTCCTTAAGCCCTCAAAGCCAGGTAAACCTTTTTTAAAAGTTATTACTTCTGTTTCATCATACTCTCTAATTCCATGATGAGTAGTTTGAAATTCCATTCTACCACTCCTATCTATCTAAGATAATCCATCAGTGTTGATTGCAGTACCCTTGCACTGGTTTGTAATGATGCCATATAAACTACCTGCATAGTAGCATATTCCATAGTTTTTTCTGTAATATCTATATCCTCTGTTTCTGAAAGAATTTCTCGCATATTATAGGTTTCCTCTTCGTTTCTCAATTTTGCACTGTCCATTCTATTCTGCTTAGCTCCAACCTCTGAGCGGATTTTCAGCAGATTGTTGATAGTATCTGTTATCCCTTTTAAGTCGTCTCCATTAATCAACTCTAGTGATTTAGCAGGGTCAGGGTTACCATTATTATCTTTCCCATCTAAGTGATTAGTTATGTTAGTTAGTAAGTCCATAAGATTATATTCCGTTCCATCTTCACTGGTAAACTCAATAATATCTGCTGCAGTTACATTGTACTCCATGCTTACCCCTTGTGAAATTTCCACAGACATTCTACCTTTAATCATTGCTATTTCGTTCTGCACATTTACATCGGTAGAATTAGGATCTAACTCCTCCCCGGTTCTTGAGTTGTAATAAAGTCTTGTGTTGTTAGTATCTATATCTGGCCCTACTTCTAGTGGTTTAGTAGTACCTCTTGTACCTCCAAATATATATTTACCATCAAAGTTAGTGTTTAGAATTTGTGCAATTTCTCCTACTTTTTCATTTATTTCGTCCTTAATAGCCCTTCTCTCATTTTGGCTGTAAGAAACATTACCTGCAGATATTAAAAGTTCCCTAACTCTTTGTAAAACGTCTCCTGCTTGTCCTAAAGCTGTATCTGTAGTATCTAGCCAATTTATAGTATCACTTATATTCTCGTTATACTGCCTATTGGCATTTATACTACTGTGAAGCTGCATAGCTCTAGCCACCTTAAAAGGGTTATCTGATGGTCTTCTTATTTCTTTTCCTGAAGTCATTTGTTGCTGAAGCTCTCTTAAGTTAGCCAGATTATTGCTCATATCTCTCAAAAAATTAGTTGATAGCATCTTATTAGTTACTCTCATATTTATCACCTCATTTTACTATCTTACTAGTCCATTAATAACAACATCCAACAATTGATCCAATGTGGATATAATTTTTGCATTAGCCTGGTAGGCATGTTGAAATTGTATTAAATTTGCCATTTCTTCATCTAAAGATACACCAGAGACACTAAGTCTACTTTCAGTAAAACTATTTAACAAGGATTGTTGATTCTTCACTATCCTTTTAGCTTCTTGTGACTGAACACCTAGTTTATCAATAGTATCTTTAAAATAGTTATCTATAGTAGTTCCGTTAGTATTACCACCAATAGTCATGCCATTGTTGGTCAATGTACTACCACCCTTTAAGGCGTCAAATAAATCTTTTCTTTCATTAATATTAAGTCCAAAATCCTGTACCTTTATTAAGGCATATCTAAGGGCAGCGATGGCTTTTGCTCTCTCTCCATCTGATTCACCGTCTACATTATTATTTTGTGTGTAATCAAACTCATTGTCATGAGTTCTAGTTTTAATCTTCATTACGTCATTTAATATTTCTTGATTTATAGAGATATTTTCTGCAGTTATGTCCTTTTCTGCTAGCAGTACTGCATCTAAGTTAATTAGATTACCATTACTGTATTCTGCTACCTGATTATTTACAAAGAAAGGCACAAAATCTTTTGCAGGTTCTCCAGCTGAAGTAACGTCTGACATACCACTGTGTACAGCGTTAACAGTGAAAGCTAAAGCCTTTGCCACTCTATTAAGCTGTTCCATATAGTTGTCTATATCTGTCATCATGGACATATATCCCTTTAACTCACCTGAGGAAGGTTGAAACATTTGTAATTCAGCGTAGGATACAGTATCTCCATTTTGGATTTCCCATCCGTCTCCCTTAATAGCAGTTCCGTCTTGAGATGCCCAAAGGACTCTAGTTTCTGAAATCTCCTTAACTGCAGCAGCGTCTAGGCCGGTAACAGTAATTGTCATCTTATTACCTTCAGAAGTCATATCTCCTAGCTTGTAATAGGTAAGTCGATAGGAACCGTCCCCTAGGTCTTCCATGTTAGTTATATAAGAAAACCTCTTAGCATCGTCTTTGTTCTCAGATTTTAATATGGAGCCGTCCTTTACATCTTGTGTATCAACAGGTCTTACATCATATCCCTCAAAGGATTTCTTGTCTATATTTATATTAAATTTTGAACTAAGCTGATCTAAGAGCAGGTCACGCCTGTCCATTAAATCATTTGGCATATTGCCGGCAACTTTAACCCCTATTATTTGTTGATTCACTTGATCCAATTGATTTAATAAATTGTTTATTTCAAATACAGAGCTTCTTATTAAAGAACTGGAATTATCTTTTAAACTTTTTAGCTGAGTATAGGTATGATTAAGTTCATCTGCTAAGGCCGCTGACTGTTGAGCCACAACAGTTCTAGCATTAGAACTGTTAGCCTGTTTAGAAAGCTGTTGCCAAGAATCGAAGAACTTTCCAATTAATGTGGAAATTCCTGTTTCTGAAGGTTCATTAAAGATACTTTCAATTTCTCCTAGAAACTTTTCTCTAGCCTCATAATGGCCGAAGGTACTAGTTTCTGTTCTTACTTGGTAATCTATAAAAGTATCTCTTATTCTTTGTATAGCAGATACTTGGGCACCAGTACCAAGCTGTCCTACTTCCGCTGCATTATTTAAAGTAGCCATGCCAAAAGGCCTAGTTGTTTCTATTTCAACTCTCTGCCTGGAATAACCTTCTGTATTGGCATTGGCAATATTATGAGAAGTAACATCTATAGCCTTTTGTTGAACAAATAAGCCTCTCTTAGCTATATTAAATGTTGAAAATAATCCTGACATCTTTTCACCTCTATCTCCTTAGTTTTCCGTATGCATTATAAGTTTTTGTATTTCTATCTGGTGATATTATATTTAACATTCTTGTACTAAAACCTAACCCTTGCCTAATTAGTGCATCATTTGTATCCTTTTGTAGTTGAACTGCTGATATTAACTTTTTAATGTGTCGAAAGCTATTTTCTAAGTCCAAATCCTTAGACTCTCTAACTATTTCACTCATAGCCTTTCCAGCAGTCTCTTTTCTTCTCTCTACTTCAATTTGGGCTATTTCCTTATTCACTGCCTGTATTTGCTCTACTATGGCCTCTAACTGAAAAACATCATTCCCCAACAATAATTTATGCTGCTCTTCCAATAAAGCAAGAAGTTTGTTCAAAGCATCTGCTTCCCTTATTACTATGTTCTTTAGCTTTTCGGAATCCATTATATTTCTCTTCCTTTCATGAAGCTTATCATTTTTTCAGCCACTAATTTTGAATCTATATTATAGGTTCCATTAGAAATCTCATTTCTAATTTGCTCTATCTGTTTCTCAGATACTTGAAAGTTTTCATCTAAGTTCATATGACTTAAACTCTTTCCAAGACTTGATATCTCAATAGAATCCCCTTGATCTTTTCTTGTTTCCTTAACTTCTATTTTTTTATTTGTTTTATATAAATTAATGACCTTATTTGGTGTAACTCCATTAATTTTCATAACTGATCCCCCAGAAATTTTCCTTTACTTATTTATCGTTTAATTTCTAATAAAGTTTATACTTTAAATTAAAATTGATAACTAAGGCTCTATTTATAAAAATAAAACCCAGGACATATTCCTGAGTTCATAAAGTAAAAATATAATGTAAGATTTTATTCAGCTACACTGAGTAAAATCTTACATATGTTATCATATAAAATTACTTTCCTAAGCTTTGAATTCTTTCTGCATTACTAACAATACTAGTAATTCTCACTCCAAAGTTTTCATCCACCACTACTACTTCTCCATAAGCTACTTTCTTACCATTTACAAGTATCTCTACAGGCTCTTCAGCTAGTTTAT
>JAAYTB010000105.1 GCA_012523855.1 Clostridia bacterium | reverse complement strand
GGACTTTTCCATAATTATCTTTATCTTCATTAATTCTTGGAATTACTCTTTCCTTAGGCATATATGAACCCTCCTCACAAACTACACTGTAAATAAATTATATCATTATTTTAAATTGAAGTAAATTAACAAAAACTCGAGATTATACAAGCTACTCTTAAATTTTTTACACTAAGGATTTGTTTACCTTATATTTACTTACTTGGTATCTTATTCTTTTACCTGTATAATATACTTATAACAATACTTTTGCAATGTAAATGTTTTAGCTAAATACTTATTATTAGACTACATAATACTTGGTAATTTTCAAACGCAGCTAGAGTTGTCTTTCTATTTACTTTAGCTGCATTTATTTTTATATTATGTGGTATTTTTTACCTACACCTGCATATATGTTAAATTGCTCTTGATTTTATTTACATATAAATTAGCTCTATTACATAATAAAGGAGAATGGAAGTATGAAGTTAAGAAAAATCACAAGGAAATTATTATTAGGACTATTTATTACCTCTTTACTAATGACAGCACCGGAATACAAGGTTCATGCCGACGCTTTTAACATTGTCACCTTAGGGGCAGATTTAACTGATCAACAGAAGGAGGAAATGTTGCAATACTTTAATGTTACCGAGGAAGATGCAAGCATAATAGAAATCACAATAGAAGAAGAATCTAAATACTTAAGTGGTATAGCTTCAAAATCACAAATCGGAAATAAATCTATATCCTGTTCTTGTGTAGAGCCTACTAACAGCGGTGGATTAAATATATCATTAAACAACCTGACCTGGGTTGACGAAAACATGATACGAAACGCTTTAATAACTGCTGGTATAGAAAATGCTAATGTAAAAGCAGGAGCCCCTTTTAAAGTTTCTGGAACCGCTGCTCTTACTGGAATTTTAAAAGGTTTTGAAACAAGTAGCAAGGGTGAAAAAATCGATGAAGATAAGAAAATAGCTGCTACAGAAGAGCTGGTAGTTACTGGGGAATTAGGGGATAAAATAGGTAAAGATAAGGCTTCAGGCTTAATAAATGAAATTAAAATTAAAGTTGTAAAAGAAAAACCTGAAAGCAAAGAGGAAATAAAAGAAATAGTAGAAGACGTTACAGATAACTATAATTATGATTTAAATGAGGAAGACAAAGAAAAAATTACAGCTCTAATGGCCAAGATCAATGATCTGGGTTTAGATTTTAAGAAACTAGAAAATCAATTAAACAGTGTTGCAAACAAGCTAAAAGAGACCCTACAAAGTGACAAGACTAAAAACTTTTTTTCTAAGCTCTGGGATTCAATAAAAAACTATTTCTGGATAGAATCTAATGAAGATGCAACAGCTATGGATATTGGAGTAACAACATTTTCTTCCCTCATAGCTATTCTTGCTATCTTTAAGCCTGGGACTTTAACATATGTTTTTACAAAGCGTCCAAAGAAAGTAACCTTAAATATTGTAAGGATAATAGCTATAGTTTTTATAGCAAATAGTGCTATAATTTTATTTAAAGCCTTATCATAATCATTTATAAAAGCGGAGCTTCCCTGCTCCGCTTTCTACTTAGTATCCTTAGGATTTTTCTTTATTCGGTCTATGCACATATTTACAACCTTTTTACCGTTTTTTACAACATCTTTACCACTTAAGCCAGTTTTGCTGTTTATAAAGCCATTGAGCCTTTTAATTGGCTCTTTGATTAGTCCTACTGCAGTAGTTTTATCTTCTTTATTTTCATTAGCCTTATCCCCTATATTACTTGAGCCACAATATGGGCAGATTTCAACAGCATCCATTGTAGAATTTGAATCTATTCCAGCTCCCACTTCAGAGCATTGACCAGAACAGTTCTGTTCTTCTTCCTTTCTAATGGATTTTACTAGTTCACCATTTTCAAACTCTCCTTCTTCCCAGAACTTTCCATCGTCATAATATACCTTTCCTATACCATTCAAGACCCCATCTTTAAAGTCACCTTCTCGAAAGAGGTTCTCACCATTGTAAATCTTACCTTTACCATTTAACTTGCCATTTAAGAAAGATCCTTCTTCCCTTCTATATTTATCGGTATATCTTTTACCTTCACCGTTTAATATCCCATTTATAAACTGTCCTTCTTCAAATAGCTGCCCTTCTATATACTTCTTTCCAAAACCATTAAGTATCCCTTTACTAAACTCTCCTTCTTCTAGTATTAAACCTTTTTCATACCTCTTTCCTCTTCCATTCAGGACACCATTGTTGAATTCTCCTTCCTCAAACACCTGCCCATTAGAATAACTTTTACCATTACCATTTAAAATGTAATTCTTAAACCGGCCTTCAAAAACCAATTGACCCTTATGATAAACCTTTCCATTAATAAAATCACCATCAACAAATGTACCACAGAAACAATCGTTATCTTGATTTTTTATAATTGGTGAATAATAAGAATATAATTTGCCTTCATAAGTAAACTTCATTCCTCTTATATCCCTCAAGGTAACAAGTTCTACCTGAAAAACTATCTCCTCTTCTTCGTTTGTTAGCTTATAAGCTCTTACAACTTCCTCTCCTTTAAACACTTCATGAGGT
The DNA here is from genome assembly GCA_012523855.1 of Clostridia bacterium. Taxonomy (GTDB): domain Bacteria; phylum Bacillota; class Clostridia; order Clostridiales; family Clostridiaceae; genus Clostridium_AU. The sequence goes on along the minus strand of JAAYTB010000105.1, from coordinate 11,937 downwards.
TCCTCAATTTCATCCTTAGTAAGTATGTTTATCATTTCCTCTTGGGTTAATTCTTTAAATTCAATTTTATTTTTCTTATCTTTCCCAAAATATACTATATAATCTTCTCTCCTTGCCTTCTTTAGCATGTTTAATTTATTATTCATCCTCAATCTGAATATTTCTACTTCTGTTAAACCTAATTCACTTTTAATTTGATTTAGTTCGCTAATTATGATTTTGTTGCCAGAATTAATTTTTGTTTCGAATTCTTCTAGAAGGATGCTATATCTTTGGTATTTATCAATTAACATCTCTTCCTTAATTCTACATTCACTCTCTACTAGATCCAACACATTCATTTTGGCATTTAGAATCTTATTTCCTTCTTCTGTTCCATAGAGATCTGAGAAATATACCTTTTTAAAACACTGCAAATAATTGTCCATTTTACCTTCCATGCAAACCCCCACCTTTCTTAATACTGCAAATTAAGCTTATATGTAGAGAATTTATTGACTGAATGTTCCAATTTAACCGCCTCTCTATAATAGTGTAAATTTCATCTACACTTATATGATTATTTCAAGTTCAAGTAAATGATTACCTAATATTTTTATAATCTCTACTTATTTACAAAAAATTCATTCCACTTCCCTATTGGTTTAAATGGTCTTATTTTAAACAAGAAAAAACCCTTAAATAGTTGTTCTATTTAAGGGTTTGAAATATTCCTAATTAAAGTATAGTAATATTTTCAGCTTGTGGTCCTTTTGGTCCTTCTGCGATATCAAAGGAAACCTCTTGACCTTCTTCTAATGTTTTATAGCCATCTGTATTTATTTGAGAGAAATGTGCGAAAACATCTTTTCCATCTTCTCCTGTAATAAATCCAAATCCTTTTTGTGCGTTAAACCATTTTACTGTACCATTCATTAATGAAAACCTCCGAAATTTTACTTTTCTTAAATCATTGTAATATTTCACCAATAAAATTTCGACATTAACTTACTTCAAAATAAGTGCAATTTGAAATCTATTTGTGTTTACTATTTACCATCAATTTAAGTTCTTAATAAGTTTAACATAGTTTAATACATAAATCAACCTTTTTATTTTATGATTTTTTGAAATATTTAAAACCACCCTATTAAAGACATGGTTAGACACAGTTAGAAAGTAACTTTACAAGTTTCAATTCCATAAACTATAAAGGTCTGGTCTCCTGGATTTAACATAATTCAGGAAGTCATCTTTATATCCAAGCTTTTTAAGTCCCCTTAAAATTAATTTGGGTCGACGGGTTTTCTTCCTTAAGGCTTTCGCAGTATCAATTAGTTTGAGATTCCCTTCCGATGTGACAAATATATGAGATAAGGTAGAATCTAACCTATTAAAGTTAACCTTCCTCATGGCATCGTACAGTTTTAAAATCTTTTCTGAAATTGAGTTAGTTAGTTGATAATGTGACAAAAACTTGTTAAGCTCAACACCATTTATACATTCTCTTATAATATATTTATTCCCAGCTGAGTAGAGCTTAGGAAAACGCTCGTCTACTTGGCCCATAAACAAGGTTTTCGTCTCCTCTGCACAATCAGAGCTCTTCTTAAATACTTTAATACATCTTTCACTATCAATTCTATAAACTCTACCTTGTGTACCTTTCCCTAATAATTTAAGTTTATTTATTTCTAATCCAGTTATGTTTCTTATTCTAATCACCTTTTTTAAATTGGTCATATTTATATTATATGTCCCAAGTCTCAGAAGGATATTAAGAATTTGCAGCATAATTAGACATATCCCGCAGGCCATTAGGAAAACAAAAGAATACCGTCTCCTCAATCTAAATTAGATTGGGAAATGGTATTCTATTTATTAAGCTTCTTTTTTGAAATTATTTGTAAGTAGTAGCTAATTTTCTGTTGAAGAATCTTGGGAATCGTCTTCCACCTGAGATTGATCTTCTTGAGATTCATCTTCTGACTGGGCCTGATCCCCTGTCTGAGATTCATCTTCAACTATTATAACTTCTTTTGCCTCTGTCTCACGTATAGAACCATATCTGGATCTATCAGTATTATCGATTAGCCAAGTCTTCCCATCCTCATCATATACCAGATAATAAAAAGTATAATATTCATCTAACTTTGTTTCAGGAGGTGTTTCGCCTTCCTTGTATTTAACAGAATCATTAAAAGTTCTAACAGTTAATCTCATTTCATATACGTCATCTTTTTTTGATATCTTAAAACTACTTAAATCAACTAAAATCTTTTTTATACCACCTACAACTCTATTATTTTCATCTATTAAATCCTGTATTGATTTATTTCGATCTTCTTTCCTTTTTTCTGTAATATTAGCAAACTTAGAACTATCTAAAGTACTAAAAGCCTCATTAACGCTTTTTAAATAGGCAGTTATTAGCTCTATCACATCATCTTTCATTTTATCATCTAAAACTTCTAAATCTAAATCAACCCAACTACTTTCTACAGCAACTTCTTCACTAGCTACAGTGCCCCAAGGGAAATCCATTTTAGCTTGGAGTTTCACTGTACCATTTGTTGGTAGAGGACCAAATTTATCAATATCCTTTATTAATAATCCAGTATCTGAACCATTGACAAAAAGTTTAGCTTCTTCATAATTAGATGAGATTGATATATTTCTAACATATAAATTCAAATATGTAGATAAAACATTTTTACCCTTTTTTCTTCTTGTGAAATTGGAAACTAAATCTACCTTTTCAGATTCTTCTGCATTTACATATTCCCCGTCTAGGGATACCTTTATTGTATATTCTCCAGGTACATAAGGACCTATTTCAGCAGTATAATCATCTTCTTTTGCAGTGGCTACTTCCTTATCATTTAAATATATTTTGCTATCCTTACGATTTGTATTGATTTCTAAATATACTGGATTAAGCTCTAATACATATTTGTCATAAAAAATCATACTCTTACCTTGTTTCTTTAGTGTAAAGAGGTCACCAAGGTTTGAATAGCCAGATAGCATGCCTAAAATCATATCGGTTTCCTTCTGGTAATCAGCTAAATCCTCAACTTTCTGCTTTCCAGACTTCTTATCAAACTTGGCCTGAGTCTCAATCAGACTAACAAGTGCTTTTTTAACATCTGGTTTATCCTTCAAGTATTCCACGAAAGGTTTTAAACTTTCCTCATTAATCTCAAGCTTGTCATCTGAACTCACTAGGTATTTAGCTAATTTTTTACCGTCAGCATCATTGATAGCCTCTGTCATTCTAGCTACAACTTTTTTCTTACTATTTATTGAAGCACCTATAAAATAAGCGGAAATACAGAAAACAAAAATCGCCGCTGCAACTATTATACTTATTAAGCTTTTTTTGCTTAACTTCTTCCTCATTTTAGGTGATTCTACGGAAATATTTTGAACAGGGTTGTTTTGTACAGGAATATCTTGTATGGGATTATTAAACCCACTCTCTGCTCCAATATTATTTCCATTTAATTTTGCATCTGCCGTATTATTGACTTGCTGAACATTCTCATTACTTACAGCTTGTCCACAGTTTCTGCAAAATTTTTGATCCTTTTCAATTTGTGTCCCACATTTGCTACAAAACCTCATAAATATTCTCCCTTCTAGTTGTATTGTGGTATCTATTATTTTTTTCACAGATACCATATACTTATTCTACAAAAATTTCTAAATCCCTTTAATTTATTACTTTTTTATGATATTTTCTAATATTTAACTTATTTTGTACTGATTTTGTTAGTTTTTCATGAGAAAAAATCCTTAAATAATCAAATTACTAATTTGTATATTTATTCAAATTTCTAGTGAACTTCTTCAAATATAATGACGTATATATTTTAACTTCCATTAATTTTAACTTTTTCTAAGTTGATTGGAAAATAAGCAACACTATTCCATTTTATGTAATTTTTACACACCTTACCTGCTATAATAAAGTAGACTAGAAACTTTGAAAATATGGCCTGATGAGGATTAAAGGTTTATCAAATAATAATTAGATGGGGGGAAAAGATAGTAAATTGTAAGTATCAGCCCATAAGTAAAATTAGCAGTCTAAAGGAAGAAACTATTACAAGGGGGAAAAATGAGAAAGTTTATAAATTCAAGATGGTTTATTATTAGTATACTCTGCTTAGGAACTTTGATTGTGTATGGTTCCCTCTCCTTAAAGAGTAAACAGAACAGAGATAACAAGGCTACTAATAGAGTTGCAACTGAAATTCAAGCTACTACAGAGGATATAGAAAATCACCAAATTTACGGTACTTTTAAAAGTGAAGCTAGTTGGGCAACTGATCCAACTGAACCTAAAAACTTACTAGAAATAACAGAAAATAATGCTATATTAAAAGTTAAGGTAAAATCCATAGGAGAGGCATTATTTTTAGAGAGCACAGAAGATTTCAATGACCCCAATCCCTATACTCCAATAGAAGTAATAGTAAAGAACTCTCTTTATGGAGAAAAGTTGGATAAAATAAATACAATTTACCTAAAGGGCGGTCATATTAAAATATATGACTTAATGAAAAAACTTGACCAAGACACTATTGAAAAAATGGGCATTGATACCCTATCAGAAGAAGATCAAAAAACAATGTATGTGTCCTATGAAACAGATTACGACTATAGTCTAAAGCCAAATGAAGAATATGTGCTAATTGTTGCAAAAAATCCCAATAACATTTACACTGTTGTGGCTAATGGCTATGGAATTTTTAAGGAAGAAAAACCCTCTACAAATTTAAAAGCTGCTACACCTAAGATTCAAATAAAAAACGTACTAACAGATAAGAACTTAACTGATAGCAAGGGGAAAGAACTTTCTATTAAGAAATAATTGATTAGTCAGATTTTAAAGCTCGGCTAGAAGTAAAACTAGCCGAGCTTTTTCAATGTTTATTATTCTATTTACTCTAATAACGTAATTAGACACTTATCCTAGATTCCTGGAATCCATCCGTAAACTCTCTGCAATATCACACAGGGCCCGTACCATTTGCCCCATCTTGTCATCCCCTTTTATGGAGTTGTTTCTAACAAAAATCTCTTTGATTTCCTCCCAGCGAGCTGATTCGTTGCTGTTTAAGCAGCCAACAATCTCCTTCCATTTAAGCATATTTGCTTCTGCTCCAGAAGTTAGGGTTTGGCAATCATTTTCGTAGCTAGAAAGGATAAGATCAAATAATTCATCCTCCCTCATTATAGAAACAACCTTCTCTGCTATTTTATTCATATTTCTATAAGAACCTTGTAGCTGGAATGGTGGTTCCTTTCTGTACTCGTCAGCTTGAGCTGCAGATTGTATATATTCCATGTTAACCTTTAATACTATATCCCTTACTTTAAAGAGCTTCTTTATAACGGTAATATATTCATTAAGCTCCTCTGTAGAATAAGTAGCTTGGAAACTTACACTTTCTCTTTCTGCGCCTTTAGCCAACTCTACCATGCCGTATACATCTTCTTGACTTCTAGTAGAAAGCTTATTAAGCACCGGATTTGAGGTTAAGCAGTTTTCTATATAGCTAAGCTTAAAGGCTTCTTCATTTTCTCTAAGCATATCTCCAAGAGTATATACATCTGCTCTGTTTGCCAGCATATCTGGAATTTTGAATTTTTCCCCGCTTTCTGTGTAAGGGTTTCCTGCCATTACTACTGCTACCTTCTTCCCTCTTAGATCGTAGCTTTGGCCTACTCCCTTGTATACTCCTTCAATCTTTCTCTGACCATCACATAAGGATATAAACTTCTGTAAAAATTCAGGATTACAATGCTGAATATCGTCTATATAGATCATTACATTGTTCCCCATCTTTAGGGCGAAGTTTAGTTTTCTTAATTCATCCCTTGCAGCTGTATTATTAGCTTTTTCAGGATCCAAAGAAGTGACTTCATTGCCTAAGGATGGCCCATTAATTTTAACAAAAATCAATCCAAGTCTGCTAGATACGTATTCCATTAATGTGGTTTTACCATAACCTGGTGGAGAAACTAACAATAGCATCCCCATTTGGTCTGTTCTCTTATTTTCTCCAACTACACCAATTTGCTTAGCTAGATTGTCTCCTATTAGTGGCAAGTATACTTTGTCTATAAGCTTATTTCTTACAAAGGATGACAGTACCCTTGCTTTAAATTCTTCTAAAGGATGCTGCTTCTTAAATTCTTGTATAAGCTCCTTTTTAATTTCTTGGAATCTAAGATAATCCTTAGTTGTAACCTGTTCAAAGTCCTTTAGCTTATGGATAAACTTGCTATAAGTTAATCTATACTTTCCACCATCTATTAACCTGTGACTTCCAATCAATCCATTAATGGTTACCTTAGTTTCCACATTAACTAGTCTGCCTAAAGCTGGGTTGTTGTCAATTAGTAAAACAATAAGCTCATCTAGCACCCCGGCTAGCTCTTCCTCCTCCAAGCTTTCAAAGGCATTGTCCGGAAGAGTCCATCTATAGGCATTAACCCATTCTTTTATTAGATAGAAGCTTCCTTCTATATCCTTTAAACTGTTTTTTACTGAAGTAAAGAATTGGTCATAAGCATTGTTTTCTTGCAAGTAGCTAATAAAACCCTTGTATATATTCTCTGCTTCTTTGCTAACTACAAAAGCTTCTCCCCTCATAAGTTCCTTACAAAGGTATTCTGCCGCCTCGGGAATATACTTATTATCAAAGAAAGTTAAATTCTCATAGGCAGAAGTAATTTTTTCTATTACAAGTGGGATATAGTTATCCAAATTTGGTCTTGCCTTTAAATATGTCTGAACCTTAGATAACTCTTTCAATCGCATGGTTATCAGCTTCTTGCTGCTAGCATCCGCTAAATAGTTCCAGTACAATCGGGCTAATGCTCTAACTTCATTATTATAAATTAATAGATCTATATTATAGTATAACTCTAGCAGTTCTTTTAAGATCCTTGCACCGTCAATGTCATGTACCCCTTTGGTGTAACCTTCCTGATATCTTGGTTCCATAAACTGCTGAACCACTTCTACCAGTTGAGTTTCTGTCATTGAATATAAGTCATCCATCATTTTCCATTCCTTTTTCCTTGCAGCTTCAAAGATAAGATAGGCAAGGAATTCTGCCCTATAAACCTCCCTGTTTTCTGATACAATACTTTGATCAAATACATGTTTATAGTTATTGATTTCCTCATGTTCAACCTTATCCCAGAAATCTGTTCCAGTTATATGGTAATACAATCCATCTTCCCTTTGTACTATAGAAAGATCTATGGCTTTTGTGTTTACGGAGAAGTGATGTTTACCTAGCTTTATTACATTATCGCCTTTTACATATAGCTCTTGCCTATCCTTGAGCTGTCTGATAGCATTCTCTTTTAAAGTTTTAAGCTTTGCTGTAATTTCGTCAGCCTTAACAGTATCCCCTAGCTCTCTTAACTGGGAAATAATATCTCTAACCTTCTCAGCCATTATATCTGTAGCAAGGTAGCCGTTAATCTCTTCCACTGACCCAAAGGCCTGTAATCTATTAGCTATGCCCTTAATAATACGTTCAGAGGAATTAAACAAGGCAAGAATCTTCTTATTTAACCTATCAGCAATTGACTGTTTCTTGCTGGCAAAGGTGTCATATAGCTCTTCTCTTTTTTCACTAAGCTGTTCTAAGTATTCATCAAACTCGGAGAACTTTCCTTCTAGCTCCTGAATTTGAACCATCACTTTATTTAGATAAAGGTCACATTTTTCTACAGTATCTGAAAGTTCTAAGTAGTTTACTACCGCTTGACCAAGAAGCCTCATTTGAGAATTAAACTGAGTGGTCATTTCCCTTTTAGCTAATTCTTCTACCCTGGTCTTTACTCTTGCCTTTCCATTATTTAATAATGAGAACAAGGAAGAAATCTTCTCTATTATCTCTGTAGTTACAGTTGGATCTTCAATTTTAAAGTTACTTACAATATCTATAAGAAGTTCTAACTCTTTAGAGGTTTCATTCATTCTTGCAGTAAGCTCTTTACCTTCCATGGACTTCGAGACCTTTTCAATTTCCACTTGAAACTCCTCTACTTTATCGGCATAAATCTTAAGTCCTTCAGGTTCCATTAAAAATTTAACACATTTATTAGAGAAGTCATCATTCTTTTCCTTAACCTTTGATTCTAAAGAATCAACCTTAGCTAGATCTGTATACCTTAAATCTCTTAAAGATACAATTTTACCTCTAAGACTTCGAACCTGAGCCAAGATCTTTACATAATCATCAATAGTATCAAAGGTACCATAGTCAAGCTTCTTTAGGAGCTCTTCAGCCTCTTTTTCTACTTTATCTATTTGCTTTTTTGTTGAATTCTTTATTCTTACTATTTTCTCAAACTCACCAATGGCAAATGATGAAGTTTCTTTAATTTGTAATAAAGTCTCCTTTAAATTAAAGGCTTCTTCCTTGTCAAGCCAAAAGTAGCTGTCAATAATTTGCTCAGTTTCTTTTACAATATCAATATAAATACTCTGATAGCTTTCGCCTTTTTGTATCAACTTCCATACACTCTTACAATCAGCCATGCACTCAACAATCTCTTTATTGCCTATATTGTAAAGGACCGAATCCTTTTGTCCCTCAATTACGTAATTTTTTCCCACATAAGGTGTCTGCCATATTTGCAGCATATGGTTCTTTCTAGGTTCATCTTCATGCTTAAAGACTAGCATTTCACCATTATTAAAATGTGAATATCCACTACAAACAATTGGAGTGTCAATACTTTGTTCAATTATATTGTAGGAATATATTAGGTATATGCTACTTTCAATATTATAGAAGATATACTGATAGTCTTCCCCATTAAAGGAGCTTATCCTCTGATCAAAAATGGAATATTCATCAACAGGTACATCAAAGACCTTAGACTCTCCATTTTGAAGATAATATCCCTTTGGAAAAATTAGGCCATGGCCTCCTGGCAAAAGTATGCAATTATCCTTGATAGCATCAATTCTTACCACGTTCTTCAATTTATTATTGAATATAAAATACCTATACTCCTCTTCCTTATAAGGCCGGATTTTAAGTATTACTATTTCACCTAGATCTCCATAGTAGATCTCTGCATCATCAAGATTCTGGTCCTTATCCTCCACTGGCTCAGAATATATTCCCTTACCAGTGTCAGTGTTATCTTCCACTTTAATTGTTAAATCACCATTAATAGTTTCCACAAAAACCTTATCTAGAATTGAAACGTGGGGATAAAGACCACTGCGCTGATCATCCCTAGTAGCTTTAACATAATCAAAGTCATTTTTACTAACAAATTTAACTTCGTGTTCACTTCTGCAATCCACATATTCTAGCTTATTGCCTTTCATTAACCATTTGAAAGCTTTAATTGCAGTGGCATCTTTCCCTGTTTGAAAAATCATATATAGATATGGTTCTACAATAGTAAATTTAGCGAAAAAGGTATTCTTATAGTATCTATACAGATCATCAAAGTCTTTTATAAATTGGCTATCATTAATTAAGGTTAAAGGCTCCTTCTGAAAGCTATGATCCTTATATCTATAAACAGAAAAAACATCACTAAGCTCTACCCTTGATTTTAAACCTATAGTCACATTGTAACCAAATATAAAACAATCCTCTATAGGTGCCATATCACTTGGTATGCAGTTATTTTCTGTTATAATTCTCTCACTGCTGAGGAGGCTTGTATCAATAGATCCAAAAACCTCCTTTCTAGCATTGTTTAACTCTTCAACCTTCTCTTTTAAATCCTCCCCTTGCTTAATAAGACGATTTTTAATAAGCTCATAGGTGCTGCTTTCCATATCCTTATTATCCTTATTTTTTATTTCTCTATTTTCTATAGACGTCACCTTTATCTACCTCATTTGCCTGCAGTTTCTATCATACTTGCTGGTAAATCTCCAACTCCTGCTTTTTTAATATTATCCAACAAACTAGTTAACATAGTTTTATCGCTACCCTTAGCATTCTTCATCATCTTGTGAACAGCACCAGCTATGGATAGATTCTTTAAATCTTCAGAAGTCAAATTAAATCTGCCAACTAATTCTTTTAATTGTTTTTCGAAATCTTCTGGGTTACCTGTAATAAAAGTATCTTTAATATCAGTCAGAACTTCACTGTTATTAACTAGGCGATCATAGGATTTACCTTGTGTAATGGAACCAATAATCTTATCAAAGAACATGGTTTCTCCACCAACAATATCAATCTTAGCTGATTTAAGGGCTTCTGTAATAACGGAAGCTTGTGCACTTGCAATATCCTTCTGAATATTAATATTAGCAAGCTCAATTTCCTTCTCTTTTTCAAGCTTAAGTTTAAATTCTTCATGGCCTCTACCAACTTCATCTAGAGCCTTCATGCTATCAGCTTTTTCTTTGATTCCTTCTGCTTCTGCCAAGTACTTCTTCTTTAATACATCAGCTTCTACTGTACCTTCTTTTTCCTTAACTTCGATCATAGCAACCTCACCCTTAGCCTGTGCAAGAGCTTTTGCTTCTATAACCTTGGATTCTGCTATACCAGTAGTGGATTCTTCAAGAACCTTAGCGTCAACGATAGTCTTAATAGCCTCAGCTTCTTTTTGTGAAGATTTAAGTTTAGCATCAGCATCTATAATCATCTTCTCTGCTAAGCGCTCAGCAGCTTCCTTAGTAGCCTCTGCTGTTTTAACTTTAATAATTCTCTCTTTTTCTGCTTCTTCCTCTGCCTTTTTAAGGGCTACAACCTTAGAACGTTCAGCCTCTGCCAAGGCACGAGTATCTTTAATTCTTTCTTCCTCTACAACAGTATCTTTCTCAACTGTTACTCTTTCCCTTATTACTGCCTGAATATTTTTCTTTTCAAGCTCTACTGCCTTTTCCTTCTCAATAGTTGCCAGTTCAATTAACTTTTCTTTCTCTGTTCTCTCAAGTAATCTCTTTCTATCTACTCTTTCATTTTCAACTGCTTCTGTACTTTCCTTAGCCTTTAATGCAACAATAACTTGTCTCTCTTTATTCTGCTCAGCCACCGCAACTTCTTCGTCAGTCTTAACCCTTGCTAATTCTGCCTTTAATCTTTCCTCTTGTGCTATTTTTTCCGCTTCAGCAGTTTCCTTGGCGGTAATAATTGCAATTTCTCTTTTTTGCTTAGCTTCTGCCTCTGCATTCTGCTTTTCCAGCTCCAAGATTGCCTCTCTAGCAGCTACATCCTGTTGCTTTATAGTTTTCTCTTTTTCTCTTTGTATTTCATTAGCCAGTATCAGTTGCTTTGAAGTAAGTTCAGTTATTTTCTTAATACCCTCTGCATCAAGAATATTTTCACTATTTAACAGCTTGATATCCGTTTGTTCAAGATAATCAATAGCAGCGTCATCCAAAACATAACCATTTAAATCTGTTCCTATAATCTGAAGAATTTCATTTTTAAAAGTCTCTCTTTCTGTATACAACTGAACAAAATCAAACTTCTTACCAACGGTCTTTAAAGCTTCTGAAAACTTAGCATCGAAGAAGTCCATCAAGGTTGTAGGGTCTGAGGCCTTTGGGCAACCTAACAACTGTGCCACCTTCAGAACATCATCTCTTGTTTGATTTACTCTAACGAAAAAGGCTACCCTTATATCCGCCCTTAGATTATCTTTACAAATCAAACCATCCTTGCCTTCTCTGGCAATTTCAACTCTCTTAACTGAAATATCCATAATCTCGTACCTATGTACTATAGGCAATACAAAAATACCACCAAAACTTACCTTTTGACCACCAACACCATTTCTGATAATAACCTTTCCTTGTTCCACCTTACGGTAGAATCTAGAAAACATTGCTAAAAGTCCTCCGATTACTATTACAAAGACACCTATACTAACTAATATAACTTGAACGGTATAACTCATTTCAACACTCCTTCATTCTTAACAATATAATACAAG
>JAAYTB010000013.1 GCA_012523855.1 Clostridia bacterium | reverse complement strand
GAATTCGCATATTTTTGCAATATGGAATATAGTAGAAGTCTTGAGTTTTAATGATTTCACCAGGCTTTACCAATTGTATTATAGAAAACATAGGAGTAGAGAGTCGGTGGGGACATTTCTATGGTCAGTTAGACTTCTAAGAAAAGTTATAAATTACTTGTCTAAAATAGAAGGTATTTCAAGAACAGCTAGAGGTAGTAGAATGAAAAATCCAGTAATGCATGATTTATTGTGACTTTATATGTATTCAATAAAATAATAAGTAGCAAGAAAATTAAAAAGATTACATTGACAGAACTAAAGGATCTGATAGATAATAGAATGCCCCGTAATAAAGAATTCTTTGAAAAGAATCAAGTTTTACTAGCACACTATAATTTTGCTAAGAAAGTTATTGACTATTTCTACGACTTGTGTGTATAATACTAACAAGGAACAAAAACCTTAAGGGTTTTTAGCGAGAGGGTGCCTGCACCAACTCGTATTTTTTTTATTCCGTAATTGTTTTTACTGAGTCTAAATATCTATTTTATGTGCTTCTTCATATCTTCTTCCTTTGAGGGATACTAGACTCCTTATTTAGATGATAAGTATACTAAACTGGGTGAGACCTGTAAAAGTTTACCCATGGCACTAATACTTTTTTTCAGTTCAATTAGTTCTTTTTCTAATCTATTAACTTCTGCATTAAAGGATAGCCTATTATTATATCTCATAACCCATTGTCTTAAAGTTGATGGGGCTATATCATATTGTTCACTCAATTCCCTATATGTATAATTTCCTTGATTATAAATTTTAACTTTGGATATAAGTTCACCCTTTGGTATGACATTGAATTATTGAACTCAATTCAATCTATCTAATCGAGTTATTCGGTAACATGCAAGCAGAAATAAGTGATGTGTTAAAACGAAATTACCTAAAATGGCTGCATCGTAATGGGAAAATTATTGGCTACACAAAGGTTATATTAAACCAAGGATTTAATAACAATTTTTCTGAACTGTATAAGGTGTATTTTCTTCTTTCAGAACTATATGCACAATCTATTGCTACCTATTCTGGCAGTAATTACACCGATGTTTGGATGGCGGTTGATACCATGTGTAATTTGTTTCATACTCTGGCATTGGCGATAGCCTCCCATTGTGGTTTCGCTTATCGGCAGGAGGAAGAAGACGGAATAAGGGAGTGTCTAAGAATGATGAAAGAGCAAATTTTTGCTTAATCTCAGGGATATGTTAATATATTAAAGTGGGAAGAAAACTTATAATATGAACGGAGGTGTTAAGGATGGGTAAATTACCAAATTGTCCAAAGTGCAATTCTGAATATACTTATGAAGATGCCAATCTCTTGATTTGTCCGGAATGCTTTTATGAATGGAATCCTAATAGTGTAGCTGAAAATAATGAAGATGTAAAGGTTATAAAAGATGCCAACGGTAATATCCTAAATGATGGTGATACTGTTACGGTGATAAAAGATCTAAAATTAAAAGGCAACTCATCTATTAAAAGAGGTACAATAGTGAAGAACATAAGATTAATTCATGAACCAACTGATGGTATCCATGATATTGATTGTAAAATAGATGGCTTTGGAGCTATGCTATTAAAATCCAGTGTTGTTAAGAAAATATAAAATGGTCACTGTCAATAGAGATAGACTTTACTTGATTGGCAGTTTTCTATGATTAAAGGTAGCAGGTATCGTCCTGCTACCTTTAATCCTTTGTAGAAGGAAGAGTAAAAGGTATAGTAAAGTTATGTTTCCTACAGCCAAATTACAGATATTCTTACATATATTTCTTGATATATTCCTAATAATATAATAAAATTATCTTATTAGTCAAAGTATTACATGAATTAACAATTTGACCTGTCAAGATTTTTAAGATGGGTTATAGTAGTGATGTTTTTAGAGAGAACAGAGGAGGAAATAATGTTTGCAAAGATGATTTCATTAAGTGTAATGATGCTTTTGATATACATGCTCAATATTTTTTTAAGTAAAAATAAAAATTATTTAATGGTTGGAAAGTAATATAACATAGTCCCATGGCCATAGATATCATAATGACTATTGGAACCACATGGAATATATGGTCTTAACTACAAGGTTGTAAGCCTTTATTTTACACAGAAGAATCAATAATCTTAAGTTCATACAATAATCAAAAGTATCTAGTAATAAGTAACAGTGAAGATTTGAAGCTTCTACAAATCAAAAATCTATAGAAAGAGAGGAAAGGAATTTATGAATAAAATAGAAGGTGGCAAACTTTTAGTCCTACGAACCCTTGCACTCACAGGTGTTATAGCTGCAATTTTTTATATAAGTCATGTAATTGGAGGGCGGATGGTTTGGAGAGATTATAATCCTTTAATCCAACCCATTAGTGATCTTACAGCTGTTTCAGCCATTAGCCAGCCGATGGCAACAAAGATTCTCTGGGGCTACAATATCTTCAATT
>JAAYTB010000104.1 GCA_012523855.1 Clostridia bacterium | reverse complement strand
TTTGAAATAATATATAATAAAGGCACATTAAATTAAGGAGGCGACCTAGTGAAATTTAATTTGAAGATGATGTTATTAACATCAATGTTTACAGCATTAACTGCAGTAGGAGCTTTTATTAAAATCCCCCTGGGCCCCTTTTTACCTGCTATTACCTTGCAAGTGTTTTTTGTCATATTGTCAGCCTTGCTCTTAGGGAAATATTATGGGGCCTTAAGCCAAATTATATACATAGCCCTTGGCCTAATAGGTATTCCTGTATTTACAAACGGTAGCGGTATAGGCTATGTAATGCAACCTTCCTTTGGCTATCTTTTAGGATTTGTACCAGCAGCCTTTCTTATAGGTTACTTGGCAGAGCAAATTAAGAAGAAAAACTTTTTTAATTTGCTATTATGCTGTGTGCTAGGCATAGTAATAGACTATTTAGTTGGCCTGCCATACCTCTATTATGTACTTAAGTTTTTACTGGACCAGGATGTAAATATTATGGCCTTGGTTAAAAGTGGCTTTTTAATATTTTTACCTGGGGATTTAGTGAAATGTATAGTAGCTTCCATATTGGCGGTGAGAATAATACCTAGGGTAGGGACAAGTATCCAAAGATAGTTTCCTCTACTATCACCATTAGATATAGCTATTCTCAGCTCTTAAAGAAACTTCTCCAGAGATTATCTCTCTTTTTCTAGCTCCATCCTCAATAATTAGATGACCCTCACTACTTATATCTATAACTTTAACCTTGCTGCTCTTGTTACCTTCTATAAGTAGTACATCTTTATTTATTACAGCTGAATATTTACGACAAATAGTGAGGGAAGCTTCTATAGAGCCAGTATTAATGAAATCATCGTAGAGAGGCTCTAAGTGATTTAAAATAGAAGCTAGTATAGTTTTCCTGCAGAAATTTTTCTTAGCCAATATTTTAAGAGAAGAAGCTTTATCTCTCAATTCATCAGGTATATCAGATAAATTTCCATTAACATTTAAACCTATGCCGATAATTAGGCTATGAATGCTGTTTAATTCTGCGTTCATCTCTGTTAGTATTCCACAGATTTTTTTACCTTCTGCCACTATATCATTAGGCCATTTTATTAGGGTGGAGATGCCATTTTCTAAAAGGGCAGAATGTACAGCTGCTGCAGCTATAATTGTCACCTTATAGGCTTCCATAGGAGGAATTTCTGGCTTTAATATTACAGACATCCAAATTCCTTTAGCTCGGGGAGATAGCCAATCTCTTCCTAGGCGACCTCTACCTGCAGTTTGCTCCTCACTTACGATTATAGTGCCATTATGGCAAGTGCTAGCTAACTCCTTAGCCTTTAAGTTAGTGGAGTTTATACTTTCAAAATGGCTTAGATTTTTACCTATGTATTTGGTCTTTAAAAGAGGCTGTATTTCAGCAGAGGTTAGTAGATCTGGTCTTTCAACGATAATATATCCTTTTTTAGTGGAGGATTCAATTAGGTAACCTTCTTGCTTTAAAGCCTTAATATATTTCCAAACAGCTGCTCTTGTAATACCTAAAGATGTGCTAATACTTTCACCGGAAATATATTCATCTTCTGATAGTAGATTAAGTATTTTAGCTTTCATAGCAGTATCCTTTCTAGAAAATTATCCATAATTTCTTTTATAGTATATGATAAATCTTATATCAAGGGCAAAAATTAATCAAATAAAAAAACCAAGAGATCTGTCCTCTTGGTTTTTTTATTTGTTGTGAGAAAGTTTTGAACGCTTAGTAAATTTGCTACCATTATCATGGGAACCAATTTTTTCACCATTTATTATACCTATATCAGAACCGTCCTTTGGAAACATTTTTCTTAATACTGCATTGCTTTTTTCTTCCATTTTCATTAAGTGTTTATTATTATCCATAGCTTGTTTCACCTTCCCTTTAGCTAGTCTATATGTGTTGCTTTGATGATTCAGCTTCTTATAAGTTTAATATAACCTTTATCTTATGAAAATATTCAAAGGTATAATTAAGGTTTTACAAGGGCTCTGTAGAAAGGAAGCTTCTTGAGAGCCTTTAGTAAGTAGTTACTGGTTAACCCAACAAAGATTCCAGTTCCTACGCCAGCTATAGTTAATACGGGAAGATAGAGTACAATGTTTATATTCTCAATAATAATGGTGAAAGCCATAATTTGACCAACATTATGGAAGAAGGCGCCGGAAACGCTGACACCAATAAGGCTTATATCATCTTTACCCAAACTTTTGGCCGCATGCATAGCTAAGAGACTGAGAATACCTCCGCTTAAGCTGTAGATTATGCTGGAAGGATTAGGTGCAAGCAGTGTATTCAGTAATATTCTTAAAATTATTACTAGAAAGGTATCTTTAAATCCTAATATATATAAAGATGTTAAGGATATAATGTTTGATAAGCCCAACTTTGCCCCGGGAGTTATGAAGATAACCGGTAGCATGCCTTCTATGATATGGAGTATTAGAGCTTGAGCCACTAATACTGCTATAAAAGTAAGCCTTTGTATTTTTTTCATTTAGCCACTCCTTTTAATAAACGTCTATTTCATCAATTTCATCCTTTATGCCTTGAATTTCTACAGAAAGTTTATGAGGTAAACAAACCAAGGGTTTTCCAGGCCTTGATATAGAACCACTTTTTACACAAAGTTTATCTGGACAATTTGCATCTTCTATATGAACCTTACCGTCTACAACTTTAATTAAATTATATTTACCATCTATATTTACAGGAACAGAGCTGTTCTTTTCCAATGGAATGGTTTTGTACTCTGCTCCATTTACCTTTATTAAAACTAGGGATTTACTATAATCTTTATTAAAGATTAGAGGAATGGTCAGTGAAGCTATAGTTGTGCATGCTAAGAGAGCAAATACAAGATAATCATATTTCTTAAGTTTCATAATAACTCCTCCTATAAGCTATAGCTGCTAATAATAATCATAATTCTACTTTAATTAGACATAAAAGTCTATGTAAAATAGTTGATTTTGTAATAAATTTTAATATGAATAAAGAAAAGTTTATAAATGGAAGGAATAAGAGTAATCTATTAACAGATTTTTAACAAAGGATATGTCTAGATAACTATAAGAATATATATTATAATTAAAAAGTAGAATATAGTATTTATTTGTAACAAATCTTTTATAGTTTACGTATATATTATGTGGCTGCTAAACGGAGGGGAAGGGAATGAGAAGAGTAAAAAGAAAGATAAGAAACAAAAGGAAGATCAGTACAGGGAAAAAAATTGCCTTAGGGATAAGTATATTTTTCTTAGCTATATTTTTGACAGCAGGTGGATATTACCTACATATATATAAATCAATCTATGTATCAGATCATAAAAACCCTTATGGAAAGGATATGGATTTTAGTGACTTGGATATAGCGGAGCCTTTATATGAGGAGCAAGAAGGGATAACTAATATTTTATTGATAGGTATAGATGCAAGGGAAGCTGAAGAAGCCTCTAGGTCTGATTCCATGATAATCCTTACAATAGATAGTAATAATGAAAAAGTTAAATTAACATCAATTATGAGAGATTCTTATGTTGATATACCAAAATATAGAAGACGAAAAATTAATGCAGCCTTTAGTCTTGGTGGACCACAATTACTAATGAAAACTATTGAAGCAAATTTTAGAATTAGGCTGGATAAATATATAGTTGTTGATTTTCATGGTTTCGAAAATATTATTGATGCAGTAGGTGGCATAGAGGTTGATGTTGAAGAACATGAACGTAGGGAACTTAATAAATTCATCGGAGAAACCAGAGAAGTTAAGTCTCCACCTTTAACAAGGACAGGCTATCAAAAGCTTGATGGCCAACAAGCTTTAGCTTATTCTAGAATTAGAAAATCAGACTCTGACTACAGGAGAACAGAAAGACAAAGAGAGGTATTAGGAATATTAGCTAACAAGCTTTTAAAGACCAGTGTAGTGAATTACCCAAAAGTGATGAATTCTATTTTGGATTGCGTAACTACCAATATAAAACCTAGTATGCTTTTAAATTACGCCTATACTGTTTCAAAATTTAAAAATATGAAAATTGAACAGTTGCAGATGCCTATGACAGAATTAAGCTGGGGAGGTATGTATAAAGGCGAGTGGGTTCTACTACTAGATACGGAGCAAAATGCTGCTGTGATGAATGATTTTATATTTATTGATAAGGAGCCTAATGTTGATGAGTTAGATTTAGAAGCTTGTAATGCTGTTATTGAAAAACTTTTAGGAAGAAGTTTAGCTAGTGAAAATAAGACAAAGAAGCCTATAAATAATGAAGTAATAACTAGTCCGGTAGATAAGGA
>JAAYTB010000103.1 GCA_012523855.1 Clostridia bacterium | reverse complement strand
TCCTTATCTATATCATCAACATAATTTCCTGTTCCTATTATCCAATTGAAAGGCTTGAATAGCACGCTGTATCCTCTCTTGGGAGGCGGTTCTCTTTCACCCATTTTAGGAAACCACCATTCAGAAAAACCTCCACCTTTTTCATTCTATTCTTAATTATTTCCTGAATAAAGAGTTCTCTCTTGGCATCTTTGCTGTTGTATCTATTTGTACCTTCTGTTTCGCTTCCCGGAAGGACCACATTTATGCCTTCAGGCGTATCATCCCAAAAGTAACCTTCCTTGTCATATCGAAGCTGTCTCAAAAGATCTGCTCCTAGCTTCAATGCTTCCTGGTGAGAAAGATCTCCTCTTTCCTCCATCTTACTGATTTCTGTCAGCATACTTACTGCAATTTCAACTTGAAGCTTAGCCTTCTCATCGTATTCATTTCTTAATATTTCATCGATTTTGGAAAGATGATTTTTATTAGTTTTCACGATATTGATAATTGCAGTTGTAGCTAAAGTAGTTTCTAAGATAAAGCATATTACAATAGACATGACAATAATTCTATGACTTAGTTTTTTCATAGCTCCAACTCCTTCTAAATAAAAATATAAATATAAAAAAACTCCAGTGTGAGTCCTTTGTGAACCTAATAATAAGATTAAGAACCCATTGAAGTGTTTGAAAATCATTTAATATTAATTAAATTAAAAAATATCGCTAAAACACATAAACTTTCATTGAAAAAATAAAAACATTCTAAGTATTCTAAATATTCTTGACAAGGAATATATATGTGTTATATACTAATCAAAATATATAAGGCTAAATACTTTGATGAGGAGGAGTATATATCATCTTGAAATTCAGAGAGGGAAGGATGGTGGGAGCTTCCCATGATGGAGATATAGAAGGTAGCCTCGGAGTGGTTAATCGAAATCTTATGAGAGTAGAGTTAAACGGAGTCTCGACGTTAAAAGAGAAGTAGCATCGGCTAAATCTTTGACCGTGCTATATTTAGAGAGTGTATTTATATGCAAAAAAAAGGTGGTACCGCGGAGCTTACCCTTCGTCCTTAATTATAGGATGGAGGTTTTTTTATACAATAAATTATTAAATAATCAAATAAAAAGGGGTGTTTTTATGAAATTAAGTGGGGCAGAAATAACAATTAAATTACTAGAGCGTCAGGGTATAACCGATATTCCTGGTATTCCAGGAGGGGCAAATCTTCCCTTGTATGATGCCTTATACGCTAGTAGCATCAATCATATTTTGGCAAGGCATGAGCAGGGAGCAGCCTTTATAGCTCAGGGCATGGCTCGTTCCACTGGCAGAGCAGCTGTTTGCTTTGCAACCTCAGGACCAGGAGCCATAAACCTACTAACAGCTATAGCAGATGCTAAGTTAGATTCTGTGCCATTAGTTGCCATTACTGGCCAGGTAAGTTACAACTTAATTGGTACCGATGCTTTCCAAGAGGTAGATACCTATGGATTAACAGTTCCTATTACAAAGCACAATTTCTTCGTAAGGCATATAGAAGATTTATTCACCATAATTCCAGAGGCTTTTAGAATTGCAGAAGAGGGAAGGCCAGGACCAGTCCTTATTGATATTCCTAAAAACATTCAAGTTGAGGAGTATGAGTTTGAACAGTGGCCAGAGCCTTACGTAAGACAAATACCTAGTAATGATATTGATCATAAGGCTGTTGAAGAAGCAGTAGCAATGATAAACAGCGCCTATAGACCAGTAATATATATGGGTGGTGGAGTTATAAGCTCTGAAGCTTATAATAATATTTATAAATTATCACAAAAGAATTCTATTCCTGCTACGGCAACGCTGATGGCCTTGGGAGCTTTTCCTTGTAATGATTTATTATATTTAGGGATGTTAGGTATGCATGGAGCTCAGTATACCAATATGATAATGGATGAGGCAGATTTAGTTTTGGCCTTAGGGGTTAGATTTGATGATAGAGCCACGGGAAAGGTAGCTGAGTTTTGTCCAAAGGCAAAAATTATTCATGTAGACATAGACCCATCGGAAATAAATAAAATAAAAAATGTAGATATATCCATTAGGGGAGATCTAAATACGGTGTTAGAAGCCCTTGTTGAGAGGGTAGAAGAATCCAATAGAAAGGATTGGGTAAAGCAGATACGACAGTATAAGGAAGACTACTCCTTTGTGCTACCGCCAGAAGAAGAGATACTTCATCCAGTAAACATTATAAGATATGTAAGCAGCATAGTAGGAGAGGATGCTATCATCACTACAGATGTAGGTCAGCATCAAATGTGGACTGCCCAGGTTTATCCTTTTAAAAAGCCTAGAACCTTCTTAACCTCTGGTGGTTTAGGAACTATGGGCTTTGGATTGCCTGCTGCTATAGGAGCTGCTTTAGAGAATCCAGACAAGGAAGTAATCTGTATTAGTGGAGATGGTTCTATTCTTATGAACATTCAAGAGCTAGCAACCTTAGCAGATTTGCAGTTAAATGTAAAGGTGCTGATTTTGAATAATGGCCATCTAGGTTTAGTTAGACAGCAACAGGAATTATTTTATGATGGTCATTTCATAGCATCAAAATTCCAAACAAAGTGTGATTATGCAACGATTAGCCAGGGGTTTGCTATTAAGAGCTGCAATCTAGGAAAAGAAAAGGATCCGCTAAAAACTTTGAAGGAGATTTTATCATCTTCTGAAGCCTATTTAGTTGATATACCAATAAGAGATGAGGAAAATGTTCTTCCAATGGTACCACCCGGTGCCGGAAATACTACAATGATAGGTGGTGCAGGCTATGATAAATAATAATGTAGTAATAGAATTGGTGGTTAGAAATCATCCAGGTGTAATGCTCCATATAACAGGACTGTTTGCTAGAAGGGCCTTTAACCTTGAAGGTATTCTCTGCGGCGTAATTGGAGATGGTACAACCAGCAGAATGTATTTACTGGTTAAGGATGACGACTTCCTAGAACAAATTGTAAAGCAACTAAGAAAACTCTATGACGTATTAGATGCTAATGTTCGTTCTGACTACGACTGTAGCATCTTCCAAAATCCAGAACTAGCTCTAAGGAATGAAGATGAAGATTATTTAATAAATACAATACTGTAATTATAATGATTAAGAGAAAAAGCTAGCTTAGTATCAAGCTAGCTTTTTCCTTTAAATTCAACACCGCATTTCTTGCAGGTGATTGTAATTCTACCATGTCCCCTTGGAACTCTAAGTTTTTGAGAGCAATTAGGACACTTGAATATTTTATAGTTTTGAAGTTGCTTAATATTGGACTTAGATTTAATCAATGAAGCTTTCAACGACTTCATACGGTTTTCAAAAGTTATTAATTCCTGATATCGGCGGTATTTGTTTTTAGAAAAACATCTCCAAGAACTATAAAAAATAGCAACTAAGCCAAGGCCGTTAACAAAGGGGAGAAAGGAAAGAACAAGTCCTACCCCGTAAAGAGTTTTGGAGAATTTATCTAGGCCGTAGCAATCTTTTAGTGAATATGCTAACTTATCTAAATGTCTTTTAAAGTTCAAAATCTATTCCTCCTATTTTTAAGATAAAAGCTAGTTATTGAAATTGACTATCTACAATATAATTTAACATAAATAAAAAAATCCTGCACTAGGCAGAATTTTTCTAATCTCTATGTAAAGTCGTGCACCTTGTCTTGTCAGTTAACCTACCAGCGTTTGCAGTTAAATTGGCTCAAGCCAGATTGATCCAGGGCACTCAGAAATATTCACTTACCGCTGCTTTCTTCCGAACCTGACGGATTTTATGACTTTCTGATGCATGGGACCCAGCCCTCATCACTTTTTTAACTACACTGACCTGACAGATTAATGCCTAAACAAGGAATTCAACCCTGCTGTAGCGGATTGCAGGCTACAGGGCACCGCTAGTTCCCCGTCTAGCACCACTTGTCTCTCTATGGTCTAATAATAACATGAAGGGTAGAGCTAGACTAGAGCTGTTTTTCTGGTAAGAAACTTTAATTGTGGAGGAATTAGATTAATATGGATGTCCAGTATAAGAAGAAGATTTATTTTTATAACTTTCAGTCACCAATTTCAATAGGTATCATAGTATAAAATAGTTATCAATCCCGGGAGGTAGTATGGGATGGAAGTATTAAGGATAGGTTTAACAGGAACAGAGGTTATGGAAATACAAGCCCTTTTAGAAAAGATAGGCTATGATCCAGGACCCATAGACGGCATCTTTGGAACTAGTACACAGCAGGCAGTTATTGAATTTCAAAAAAAGTTTGGATTGACTGCTGATGGAATCATAGGAGAAGACACTTATAGGATGCTGCAAAGATTTTTCCTTGGCTATGATATCTACACTATAGGACCTGGTGATAGTGTTTATACCATAGCTAGAAAGTTTGGCACAACTATCAACAGAATTCTTACAGCCAATCCAGGATTACAAATATATAATCTTAGAATAGGTCAGCGAATTACGGTACCCTACGGCATAAATATAGTAGACACCAATATAGACTATACTTATGACATAATGGAGAGGGATTTACAAGCCTTAAAGGTTAGATATCCTTTTCTCGAAATAGGCACAGCGGGCAACAGTGTTCTTGGTAAAAATCTTTACTATGTTAAGCTTGGAGATGGCCCTAATAAAGTTTTTTATAATGGAGCTCATCATGGTCTAGAGTGGATAACTTCTGTGGTATTAATGAAATTTATTGAGGATTTTTCTGAAGCCTATGCCAATAAGTCCAATTTAGCTGGCTATAGGGTGAAAGAGCTATGGAAGGAGAGCGCAATATATGTAATGCCTATGGTAAATCCTGATGGGGTGGATCTGGTTCTTAACGGCTTGTCTGAGGAAAATCCATATTATCAGGAGCTCATAAGATGGAATAGTGGAAATAGAGATTTTTCGAGAGTTTGGCAGGCCAATGTAAGAGGTGTAGATTTAAATCACAATTATGACGCTTCTTGGGAGCTATCAAAAGAAGCGGAGGTGGCTTATGGAATTACAGGACCTGGACCAACACGATATTCTGGACCTTATCCAGAATCGGAGCCTGAAAGTAGGGCAGTAGCTGATTTTACTAGGAAGCATAATTTTAGGCTTGTTTTAGCCTATCATAGCCAGGGAGAAGTTATATATTGGACTTATTCTAACTTAACTCCACTAGAGTCTGTTGAAATTGTAGAGAGATTTGCAGAAGTTAGTGGCTATATACCAGCAGAAACTTATGGAATAGTATCTTACGCTGGATATAAGGATTGGTTTATTAAAGAGTATAGGAGGCCGGGTTTTACCATTGAGGTAGGTAGAGGCATTAACCCCTTGCCCATTTCTCAGTTTGATAAAATATATCAGGACAATATTGGACTTTTATTATTGGCAGCCATTATTTAATGGCTGTTTTTTTGATTATACTGAATAAAATTCAAATTTATGTGAATAATCTAGATATAATATTTTATAAAAGGAGATTTATAAATGGGAGATTTTTTAAAGGAAAGTGGTGGTAGACTATATAATGTCTACACAGATGCTAGTTTTGATCGGAATGTAAAAAGAAGTTCTATAGCTTTTATAGTAAAAGATGAGGAAAACAATATAGTGGATCAGAAATCAAAAAATATCAGGAGTAGAGCTATTACTGAAAGTGAAAAAAAGGCCATATTTTATGCTATAGCCTCAGCCTACGAGTATCTTAGAAAGGATGACAATATCCAGGTTGTTATTCACTCTGATTGTCAAGGAACAGTTAATGAGATAATTAATATTCAAAAGAAACTTAAAGACAATCCTAAGGATAGGATTTCAACTACAGGGGAATATAAGAGCACTTTGGTCAAGCTAGCTAAGATAGTAGATAGGATAAGTTTTCAATGGGTGCCAAGAGAGGAAAATGAGGAGGCCCATATGTTGGCTCAGCAAAGCTATAGGCAGTGGTTAAAAAGTGCAAATATACATAATATAAGAGAGTTTATGGTAAAGGATTTAGACTATACTCTTACAAAGTGGAATGATTTGCTTAATCTTGACTATCTTGGTTTAACGGAAATTATTAAAGACATAAAAGGAATAATTAAGAAAATTGAAGTTGGAAACATAAAATCCTCTTCTTTATAAATGCCGTGATATAAAAATAAAAGGTCACAGAAGTTATCGATTAACTTCTGTGACCTTTTAAGAAAACTTACTTATTAAGCCTTGTAAGCGTTAATCATCCAAAGAGTCTTTTCGTAATAGCCTATAAAGCCAGCCATTAGGTCTACAGTTCCTTGATCCTTAGCTTCTTCTGCTAGTTCAAGAATGCTTCTTGATTGTTCAAGCATGTGGTTGAAGTCCTTCTTTACTTCTTCAATGGAAGCATCTGCGGAAATTCCTTTGCTATTTAATTCTTCTATAGAAGCTAATTGGATATATTCTTTTACTGAGGCTGCTGGTCTTTCCCCTAAAGTTAAAATTCTTTCTGCTACTTCATCTAGGTCTGCAGTTACCTTATCGTAGTATTGTTCGAATACAGAGTGTAATTGGAAGAAGGCAGGTCCTTCAATATTCCAGTGAAGGTTATGTAACTTCACATACAAAACATTTAAATCTGCTAAATATTTGTTAAGACCTTCAACTACCTTTCCTAAATTGTTTTTGTCTAGTCCGATAAAATTCTTGCTCATAATATGACCTCCTTAAATTATATATAAACTTTAAAATGTTTCTTGGTTTGTAATGATTACAATATTATAATAAATCTAAATTTGAAATTTGTCAATAGTTTTTGACAAAATAAAAAAATACACTGTTCCTATTCTACTTCACAGTGTATTTTATGTTAAAATCTCATTTATATACATTTCTTGCATAGACCCTTAAAATGAAAATGTTTTTCCCTAATTATAAAACCTTCTAAGTCTTTGATTTGCATATTTTCGATATTTAAATCTATATCATAAACTCTCTTACACTTTTCGCATTTAAAATGGCCGTGGGTTTGGGGGTTAAAAAGATCGTACCGAATTTCGGTACCTTCAATAGTTATAACCTCCGCAATTTTCTTTTCTACAAAAAGATTTAAGGTATTATAGACAGTAGTTTTAGAGAGGGTAGGTATTTCCTTAACCAAGGCTTCATATATTTGGTTGACATTTGGATGATTTCGGTTTTCGTACATATACTCAAAAATTCTTTTTCGTTGATAAGATGGACTGATATTATGATCTCTTAAGTATTTTTCTATATTTTCTATTACTAACACAAGAACACCCCCTACAAATTTGTAATTGTTATAAAATTATACTTGGTATAATTATAATATGTTTTATATTTCTATGCAATAGATTTATAGAGAGACTTTAAGGAAAAATCACTCCACACTGATAGGCTATTCTGGCTGCAGTGTGGAGTATAATAATATCTATAGATATCCAATTCCCAAGTTTAATTTTATTATAGAAAATAAAAGTAATTATTGAAATTGCTTATTTGTATTTTTTAATAACTCTTAAAGGACGCATCATATCATAGTCCTCGTGTTCTAGTATATGGCAGTGCCATACATAATCACCGCTGTAATTTTTAAAGTGTGCTATAATTCTGGTAACCTTTCCTGCTTCTGCCCTAACTACATCCTTCCAACCTCTTTCAAAAGGTAATGGTTCCTCACCTCGCCTGTTTATAAAGTATCTAATTTTGCCTGTCCTTCTAAAGTATTCTACATCAAAGGGCCTTCGATCTAGGATTTGGAATTGAACTAGATGGAGGTGAATAGGGTGTGGGAATTGAGTAAGATTGACTATTTCCCATATTTCTATGCTGTCATATTCAGGAGTTTCAGTAGTAGGCTCATCCCACATTAAATTGTTTAGAAGGAGCATTGGTCTACCATAGCTATCTGTAGTATCCTCTTCTTTTAAGGGCAGTACTACTTTAAATTGCATTATATTACTGGTATTGGGGTTAGCGCTATCTGACATAAGGGTTATAGTTTCTCCTTTTAGCTGTGAAAAGTCTATTATCAGGTCAATACGCTCAGCAGGTTCTAATATAAAGGACTTTAGTTCAACAGGTTCCATTAGCAATCCACCGTCAGTGCCAATTTGCCAGAAGGATTGGTCATTTGACATTTTAAGTGTATAGCCTACAGTATTAGAACCATTTAGGATCCTAAAACGATATTTTCTTGGTTCTACTTCAAGATAAGGCCAAAGTTTACCGTTAACTACTATAGTATTCCCTATAAAGGCTGGTACTATTGAAGGATAAACACCTTTAACTGGTGTAGCTGGTTGATCAGGATAGAATATGGAACCATCGGCGTTAAAGGACTTATCTTGAATTAGTAAAGGTATATCATATTCACCTTTTGGAATATTTAAACTCTCTTCAAGTGAGTCGTGTATAATATAAAAGCCTACCAGACCAGCATATACATTAAGCCTGGTAATGCCTAGAGCGTGGTCGTGATACCAAAGGGTAGTGGCTTGTTGGTCATTGTAATACTTATAAACCTTTCTAGAAAACTTTGAACCAGTAGTTATATAGTCTCTGGTGTACCATGCATCGGGATGGCCATCGCTGTCAGGAGCAACCTCTGTCCCATGAAGATGGACTACTGTTCTGACTTCTGGACTGTTCATTGCCCCATGAATAGTTTTATCTACCGGTAATAAATGCTTATTAGGAAGCTTGTTTTGCCATTTTACCAGAACGGTCTGTCCTTTTGGAGTTTCAAGGTCTGTGTTTCCAAGATCCTTATCAGTTACCTTATTAGTGTAATGAAGATTATCTGAACGTTTATTATTTTTTTCTCATTACCTTAACCACCTTTTAATCTATAGTTAAGCAATTAAGTGGCTCATTGACTAATATAATATATTCAGACATAGAATTCCGTGTCCATAAAATTTAAGGAAACTTGTAGAATAGGAGCTTTTTTTATATAAATAGGACTTGTTATTGTCCTAGAGGGGATTGTCCAATAAAAAGGGCCTGGTTTTAGTTAAAACCAAGCCTTGATTATCTCTTGTAAATAAGCCTTAATTATTCAGTCATAAACAAAACACCTAAAGTGTTAGGTCCACAGTGAGCAGATATGGTGCAACCTGCCCTTGTAATTAAAATCTCCTTAAAGTCAGCTATTTCCTCGATGGTATTTTTTACGATTTCAATTCTTTCATCGGAGATACCTGAATGTGTTATAAATACTCGATCTAGTTTTAAATCTTTACGGTCTTTAAGTTTGTCTAGTGTATAATTTCTCAAAACTTTATTTAAGGAGCCCCGATATTTTTTGCCTACTCCCATTTTACCACTGGTGTTGTCCACTTCTATACAAGGTTTAATATTAAGGACATTGGCACCTAAAGCTGCTAGAGCTGAGCATCTGCCACCAGCATGAAGAAAGGTAAGGGTGTCTAGGATGAAACTAGCATGTACATTAGATCTTAAAGCATTTAACTCCTGTTGAATTTGTGTAGCAGGCATACCTTTAGCTATTCTATCAGCAGCCTCTAAAACCAGGAGGCCTGTACCAGTTGATAAATTATAAGAGTCTACAGGATAAACATTTCCAAGTTCCTCAGCTGCAATACAGCAATTTTGATAAGAGGATGAAATACCAGAAGCTAGGTTTATATGTATAACTTCATAACCTTCATCTACCCATTTTTTAAAGTAGTCTATATACTCATTAGGATTTACAGCAGCTGTCTTAGGTAGGATCTTCTGAGTTTTATAGGCTTCATAAATTTGATCTGCCTTAATATCCACGCCATCTTGATATTGCTTGCCTCCTAAGATTATATGAAGGGGGTAAAAGTTTACATTATACCGTTCCTTCAAAACATCTCCTAGGTCGCAGGTGGTGTCTGCGCTAAGAATAATTTTACTCACTCTATTCACTCCAGTCTGATAAATTAAAATCCAATCTTATAATATGGTATTCAAATTTTAATTATTAAATCTAAAAAATAAGGAATATGACAAGTTGTCATTATTTTATATTATAGCCTATGCTATGTCAAGCTTATAGAAAATAGGCAAACAATCAAAATCAACTTGTAAAAATTGTTCGTATAGTATATAATATAATTAATTAAATAGAATTAATCATGCAACTGGCGAATAATGGAATTAACCATAGGGAGTATGATTAAGTATAAGATATCGATCGCCTGGGTAAAACAATCATGGTTTGCTCAGGCGTTTTTTGTTATAAATTTTTTGTTTTTGAGGAGGAGAAAAGTGAAAAATTCAGAAGTAGTACTTAAGTATGGATGCAATCCGCATCAAAAGCCAGCTAAAATTTATGTGCAGAATAAAGAATTACCTTTTAAAATTTTAAACGGCAATCCAGGATACATAAACTTTATGGATGCCTTTAATTCATGGCAGCTAGTAAAGGAATTAAAGGAGGCCACTGGACTAGCAGCAGCAGCTTCTTTTAAACATGTAAGCCCTGCAGGTGCGGCTCTAGGTTTACCTCTAGATGATGTGCTGAAAAAATCATATTTTGTAGAGGATATAGACTTATCACCAGTGGCAGCTGCTTATGCCAGAGCTAGAGGGGCAGATAGAATGTCTTCCTTTGGAGATTGGGCAGCTATTAGCGATATTGTGGACCTAGCAACAGCTAAAATATTGAGCAGATCTGTTTCTGATGGAATAATTGCACCAGGCTATACAGCAGAAGCTTTAGAAATATTGAAGCAAAAGAAGAAGGGCAATTATTGCATTATAGAAATGGATTGGAACTATGAGCCTGAAGATATTGAAAGAAGAAATATATATGGTATTACCTTTGAGCAAAAGAGGAATAAGGAAAAAATCCAGGAGGAGATCCTGTATAAGGATATTGTTACCAACAACAAGGATATTACAGAAGAAGCTAAAAGAGATATGCTTCTGTCAATGATAACATTAAAGTATACCCAGTCAAACTCTGTTTGTTTTGCTTTAGGTGGTCAGGTTATAGGTGTTGGAGCTGGACAGCAATCCAGAATACACTGTACAAGACTAGCCGCTTCTAAGGCAGATATTTGGTATTTAAGACAGCATCCTGCAGTATTAAATCTTCCTTTTAAGGACAATGCTTCACGTCCTGATAGAGATAATGTCATTGATCAATTTTTAAGAGATGACATTACTCCTATGGAAATAAAGGGCTGGTCCAATGTCTTGAAGGAGATACCAGAAAGACTGACAAAGGAAGAAAAGGCTGCTTGGCTTTCTAACTTAAAAGGAGTTACCCTAGGCTCCGATGCATTTTTCCCATTTAGAGATAATATTGATAGAGCAGCTCAAAGTGGAGTTAAATATATTGTTCAACCTGGAGGCTCTATTAGGGACGACATTGTTATAGAAGCCTGTAACGAATATGACATGGTTATGAGCTGCACAGGATTAAGACTTTTCCATCATTAATATGTATAAAAAGATAGAGCCCAGAATGATGTGAACCCTTTAATCCGGACTTTCGGATAATATTAATTATGCGGCTTGTTGCCTATACTCAATAGGTTACAGGCCGTTCAATTTCTCTTTTATTCTTTTGTTATTATACCAGTAAATATATCC
>JAAYTB010000102.1 GCA_012523855.1 Clostridia bacterium | reverse complement strand
TTAAAGCTGGTAATAAAAAAGATGCTGCAATCTCCATTGCTAATGGTGTAGCTTTAAACAAGGAATTTCCAACAAAACAGCAATTTGAAGAGTTGAAAAGGAGTATAAAATAAAGACAGCCCAATTTAGACTGTCTTTATTATTATTCTTTAGAGTTTAAATATCCTTCAGCGTAAAGCAATTCTGCTGTTAACACAGCACCACCAGCAGCACCTCTTAGGGTGTTATGAGATAGGCAGACAAATTTATAGTCATAAATTGTATCCTCCCTCAATCTTCCTATAGATACCGCCATGCCTTTTTCTAAGTTTCTATCAAGCTTAGTTTGAGGTCTATTTTCTTCTGTAAAGTAGTTCAAAAATTGTTTTGGAGCACTAGGCAAAGACAATTCTTGAGGTCTGCCAGAATAATTTTTCCAACATTCAAGTATTTGTTCTTTAGTAGGTTTCTTTTCAAAATTTACAAATACAGCTGCCATATGTCCATCAGAGGCTGGTACCCTTAGACATTGGGTTGTAATTTTAGGGGAACTGCTTAGAACTATCTCGTTGTTTTCTATATGTCCCCAAACCTTTAGAGGTTCTACTTCACTTTTTTCTTCTTCTCCACCTATAAAAGGGATAACATTGTCAACCATCTCAGGCCAATCCTTAAAGGTTTTTCCCGCTCCAGAAATAGCTTGATAGGTTGTAACTACTACTTCCTTAGGACCAAATTCCTTTAATGCATTTAAAGCAGGAACATAACTTTGAATTGAGCAATTTGGTTTTACGGCGATAAAACCTCTTTTAGTACCTAAACGGTTCTTTTGCGCCTCAATAATTTTCAAATGATCATGATTAATTTCTGGAACGATCATAGGAACGTCTGCTGTAAGACGGTTAGCAGAGTTATTTGATACTACTGGAATCTCTGCCTTAGCATAGGCTTCTTCTAATTTTTGTATTTCGTCTTTTGACATATCTACTGCGCAGAAAACAAAATCTACTTCTTTCTTAACTTCATCTATGTCATAAACGTTTTTTACAATTATATTTTTAACTGCATCAGGCATTGGTATATCAAGTTTCCATCTACCACTAACTGCATCTTCATAAGATCTGTTAGCTGATTTTGCACTAGCAGCTATTGATACAACTTGGAAGTAGGGATGATTGTCAAGCAAAGTTATAAATCTCTGTCCAACAAAACCAGTACCGCCAAGAATGCCAACTTTCAACTTTTTCATAATTATGCACCTCACTAATCGAATTCATGGATTTGATATCTTACTGAAATCATTGTAAAAATATTATACTATATCTACAAAATAAAACAAGTATTTATTACAGATGATGTATATTTATGCAATATGTTAGTAGTTTAATATTTAACAAGTCTTTTCGTTTTTTTCTTCTGAAATATTATATGTATCCTTTACTATATACAAGGGTCTGCCTTTAGTTTCATCATATATTCTAGCTATGTACTCACCAACTATGCCTAGAGATAATAGTTGTACTCCGCTAAAGAAGGAGATAGCTACCATGATAGAAGTCCATCCTTGTTCAATATCTCTTTGAAAGATTTTGCTTGCTAAAGAATATATTAGCACAGCAAATGAAATAATAACAGAAAATAAACCGAGGGTAGTTATTAATTTCAGAGGCTTACTAGAGAAACCAATAATTCCATCCTTGGCAAATTTGATCATTTTCTTTAAAGGATATTTTGTATCTCCAGCAAATCTTTCGTCTCTAACGTACTCAATAGCTATTTGTTTAAAGCCTAGCCAAGAAATCATTCCTCTTATAAATCTGTTTCTTTCTGGTAATTGAAGGAAGACGTTAGCTACTTTTTTATCAATTAATCTAAAGTCTCCAGTGTTTTGAGGTATCTTAGTGTCAGACATAGAATCTAAAAACTTATAAAAGTATTTAGCTGTGGTAAGTTTGAACCAAGTTTCACCTTTTCTTTTTTTCCTTTTTGCATAAACCACATCATTGCCATTTTGCCAAAGCTTCACCATATCAGCTATAAGTTCTGGTGGATCCTGTAAGTCAGCATCAATAATTACTATGGCATCTCCTTTGGCTACCTGTACACCAGCAGTAACGGCAGCTTGATGGCCGAAATTCCTTGAAAAGTTAACTACCTTTGTATTAGAATCTTTTTGGGCTATTTCTTTTAAAATATCAGGTGTTTTATCTGTACTTCCATCATTAACAAATATTAATTCGTATTTAAAAGCATTTTCTAACATTACAGTTGTAAGTCTCTTATAGCATTCCTCAGCAACTTCTTCTTCAAAATACATTGGTACTACAACTGATAATAAAAAATCCTCTTTCATTTAGTTCTTCCTCCTTTTTTAAAGGTCCAAAATTTATTAAGAATATAATTGAATATCATAGTAATAGGACGTAGATATATTTGAACATATCTTTCGTTTATATTTAGCTTGTTCATAAAAAATAAGAGTAGAATGTTGCTTAATCCAAGAGTAAGCAAATTTACTACTATAAACTTGATTAGTACTTCTTTGCTTTTGTCTTTGGCTGTAAAAACCCAATAATTATTTAAGAAATAACTATTGACGGCACCAGCAAGGTATCCAATACACTCCGCAATATTGGGATTAAGGCCTCTGCTAGTTAAGATTAGAAAGATAAGAGCTGTTATAGCAGTATTCATAATCCCTACTATACCAAATTTGAACAATTGTTTATACATTATCTAATTCCTTTCCTAAAATAACTATAATTTATAGTTATTACTTTAACAATACAAAACAAAAGAATTATATAGGCAAAATCTATATTAATCAATAATAAGTCCTTGATCGTAAGGCTTTTTTACAATATTACTAGATAAAGATAAAGGAATGAATAAAACCCACATAAGTCTAAGAATATAAGCAAATAATAATAAATAGAAAATCATATTTTTTACTAAAATATTTAATTAAGGTTAGTACAATCCTTTCCTTAAAAAAATTATTTTGTCTATTAAAGATTATAATTTAAAACAATATTTTTATCTACTAGGTTTTAATTTAAAAGCTTCAAGAATCTAAATATTATTCACAATCTTACATATAATATCATTAGGAGTAGAGAGTAAAATTGTAAAAGGAGATGATTTTGTGGCAAAAAGAAAAGAATATGCAGTAATCTTAGTTGAAAATGAAGATTTATGTGCAATTAAGGAAGTAAGCCAAAATACATTTAATCAAATTAAGGATATGCAGAATGAAGGTAAAGATGGTCTTTCAATTGTCAAAGGAATCGTGGAATTAAGTTCAAGAGAAGATAATCTCATATCTAATGGATTATCAAAAGGTGAAGCAATTGAACGTGCTAAGGAGACTGGTTATAACTACTTATCTTTAGATTTGTGATATAAAGAATGGACTGGGGATAACTCAGTCTTATTTATGTAAATTAAAAAGCTGATAATTAATAATAACGGGGTGAAAGTTATGAATCTATCGAAGTTAATTTGGGTATTTTTGGTTGGTGGAGGTATATGTGTAATTGGTCAAATTTTAATGGATGTATTCAAATTAACTCCAGCTCATACTACTTGTGCTTTAGTAGTAGCGGGAGCTATATTAGGAGGTTTAGGACTTTACGAACCATTAATTGAGTTAGCAGGGGCAGGGGCTACTGTACCCATATGTAGTTTTGGTAATTCCTTATTTAAGGGTGCTATGATGGAGGCGGAAAAACGGGGTTATATTGGTGTATTTACTGGTATATTCAAAATTACAAGTGGTGGTATTTCTGCAGCTATTATTTTTGCTTTTATAGCCTCCTTAATTTTTAAACCTAAAGGGTAAAAAAGATTTCATTTGAAAACAACCATATATTTTGGAGAAATGTATAGTAAAATTTGTTATTATAATTATTGGATTTGAACTAACATGATGGTATAATAAAAGATGTCATCATTTGATTAGGGGGGGAATATGTTTCGCTTAAAAGTTAAACTAAAACCTATGAAAAGAGCAGCAATTAATATAAACTATAGACCAAGATTAAATGCTTTATGTAGAGAACTTATAAGATTTAATAGGAAGCGGTATCCCGATATAGAAGAAGAAAAGAAACAAAAGGACAAACTATTTTTTTCACCATTGTTCTGTAAAAAGTATGAAGTAGAACAAGGAAAAATAATTTTTAAAGATTCCATAAGTTGCTATATATCATGTCCATCATATAGCACCGTCCTTGATTTAGTTCAAGGGTTTTATCATAAGAACATAATCAAACTAGGAAGAGCTGACCTTGAGGTAGTTTCTATGGAGTTAAAATCCATAGAAGATAGTAAGAAATCTGTAAAACATAAAAAAGGTACTTACAAGAAAGATAATACAATGGTAACTTATTCTACAGTTAGTAGAGATGAAGTTGCGCTTATGAAATAACTGTAAAAAAACTGTTATAATAAATTATAACAGTTTTTTTATTTCTTTAATGTTCAATTAAATCTATAGTTCCTAAAACCACATGAGCTAATCCAAATCCTACTACACCGGCAGCAGCCATTTTTATCACATCATTTTTCTTGCTAGGCTTCATTTTCATAGCTTTATAATCAACAATTGCTCCAGCTGTTGTTACAATAGTGCCTAATGCTGTAGGTATTAATCCTTCTCTCATATAGAATTCCTCCCCTTAATTAAATTAAGTACTCCATTTATATGTTTCCTCATAGGCTAGGTTTTATCCAAAAGGAATTTAAAAGCCTATCTAAAAATTAAGGGATAATTTTATTCTGTAAGCTTAAGTTTGTCTTTTAGGTCTGTTCTTAACATTTCTAAGAGGAATTTTTCTTTTTCCTTAAGTTCGTCTTTTGACATTGGCTCTGTGTCCTTTAACCTATACTTTATGCCCATAGTTTCGTATTTATTAACGCCTAAAGTGTGGTAGGGGAGTAGTTCAATTTTTTCAATGTTTTTTATATCACTAATAATTAAAGCTAGATTTTGTAGATGTTCTTTACTATCAGTAATATTAGGAACAACCACGTGTCTAATCCATAGAGGAATTTCTAAATCTTGAGCCGCATTTAAGAATTTGTATGCTTCACTTCCGTCTGCTCCAACAAGGTCTTTGTATCCTTCTGATGTAACATGTTTTATATCAAATAAAACTAGATCAGTATACTTTAAAATTTCTTCATACTTACCTGTTCCATAGCCAGAAGTATCGATTGTTGTATGAATTCCATTTTCTTTGCATAATTTTAGTGTTTCAATTAAAAAATCAGCTTGCATTAATGGATCTCCTCCAGAAAAGGTTACTCCACCTCCTGAACGTTCAAAATAGGGTTTGAATCGTATAATTTTCTTATACAATTCTTCTGCATCAATTTCAGTACCTCCATTCATAGCCCATGTATCTGGATTATGGCAATATGCACATCTTAACTTACAACCTTGAAAAAACACTACAGTTCTTATTCCTGGTCCATCTACTAATCCCATGCTTTCGATGGAATGAATTCTTCCTTTCATATCAGTCACCTGCTTTTTAAACATTTTTTTATCTTATTATACAATGGTTTTTAAGATTTTTAAAGCTTATTAAAGCTTATTAAAGCTTATTAATATCATCATTAGTTACTTTTGCTCATAATATAATACAAGAAATATATCTTAATACGGGGTTCAAATATGACTATTAATAAAGCTATAATTCCTTTATATTTAAATACTGAAATGTTAAACAATCTTTTTACTATTGTGATACAAGAGTTTGTTGAAATAAAAAGTTTCAGTACAAAAGACATATTAAGTGCACAAGTAAAGACACCAATAAGCGAATTTTCACATGATTTATTTGGTAAACATGTGCAAGGGGATTTAACTATACAAATTCAAAATGAATTTGTAAAACAAAGAACAGAAGAAAGGGTTTCTGCAACAATTGTTATATTAAAAAAACTAAAAGACATTCTAACAAGAGAAAAATTATTAAAAGTTGTAGACAACAATACTAGTTATAAGAATATAAACGTTAATGATTATGTTGAATTTCACTGTAAACTTAAGAGAAATCCTTATATTGAAAACTTAATAAACGCAATAAATTACCTTGAAATTGAAGGTACCTTAGATGGAGTGGAGGATGAAGTAACAGTTGACCAATTGGGTAAAATTAAGAATAGTGCATCTCTAATTAAAAGAGAAGAATTGCTAAGCTATTTAAAAAAAAGTTTAAATACACATCAAGAAAAAAGATGTATTAGGTATATTGGTACTGGTATAGATAACTCTTTAAAAGCTATAGTACCAATAAAATTAGGGAGCTTGTTAGACCATGAGGATTATATACTAAGTGGTAATGTAACAATATTGGGTAAAGTAGTACAATCCATGGTGGACCATAATAATTCTTCTGAAACTAATTTTCTTAGAGAAGAGGATCTTCAGTTTTATTCAAATGGAGCTTTTTTTGACAATTTAAATTTTGAGATACTTCAAAAAAGCAATTGTCCTTTATTAAAAAATAGGCCAAAACTTAGAAAATTTAATATAGGGAAGGATATCAGACCTAAATGTGAAATTATTCCAATAGCCATTTATATTTAATAATTTATAAATTTTCTACAAATAAATTTAATGTATTCCATAAATGTGTTAAAATATATATGGATAATAGCAAAAAAAATCAAATGAAAGAAAGGAATGCTTATGAATATTGCATTTTTTCTAACACCTAAAAGCGATGTAATTTGGGAAGATTCAAATTCAACAATGAGGCAAGCTATGGAAAGAATGGAGTACCATAGTTACACCGCAATACCCTTACTTGATAGTAAAGGTAGATATGTTGGCACTCTTACCGAGGGAGATCTTTTATGGATGTTAAGAAACAATCCGGATTTAAGTTTTAACAATTTAAATAAAATAAAAATTTGTGATATAAAAAGAAAAAAGATTAATAAGCCTGTAACAATTAATTCTAAAATAGAAAGTTTAATTTCCCTAGCAGTAAACCAAAATTTTGTACCAGTAGTGGATGATCATGGTATATTCATCGGTATTATTAAAAGAAGCGATATAATAAATTATTGTTATCAAAAATTTATCGATGAGAAGTAGCCAACAAATATTATTGAAAAGGGGATAATAGTTATCTTATTATCCCCTTGATTTTCCTTTAAAAGGTTCTTATTAATAGTTTATTAGTTAAGCTAGTTAATGTATCTTTACTCTTGCCTTCAGGTAAGGTATCTATCAGTTTAAAGGCCTTATTTGTATATGACTGAGCAAGCTTTTCTGCTTTATTTAAATAAGCAGATTCTTTTAAAATATTTAGAATACTGTCTACATCCTTATCAGTAAGTTCTTTCTTAGATAAATGATTTATTATATTCTTGTTTTTATCTTGTAAGGCATATATTATGGGTAGGGTATAGATACCCTGTTTAAGGTCGCTACAAACAGGTTTTCCTACAATGGATTCATCACCTTTAAAATCTAATAGATCATCGATAATTTGAAAAGCCATACCTATATTGTGGCCTATATTTTGAAGCTTTCTAGTCAGCGTTTTATCACACTTACCCTCTACGGCACCGGAATAAAAACTTAATGAAAATAACTCAGCTGTTTTATAGGATATCCTTCTTAGATATTCCTTTATTGTAACATCTTTTTTGAATTTAGATTGAAACTGTTCAATTTCACCAATACAAATTCTTGATAGGGACATGGTATCTACTTCTATATTTTTCATAGAACTACATTTTGATAATAGATTAAAGCAAATACAAAAGAGATAATCTCCCATGTAGACAGCGAAGTTTTTACCGTACCTATGTTGCATAGTTTCTTTTCCTCGCCTTAATGTAGATTCATCTATTACGTCATCGTGGACTAAAGTGGCCATGTGAAACATTTCCATAACTGCTGCAATAGTATAAATATCTTTGCTTTTTTCCTTACCAAAGCTATGAGATATTAGCACGAAGGCTGGCCTTAAAAATTTGCCTCCGGAATTTAATAAATCTGTTAGTGCAGTTTCCATAAGCTTATTTCTGGATTTTATATTCTTAAGAATAACTTTATTAACTTCTGTTAACTCTTTTGATAATTGAGTATATTCACTCCAATAATTGTTCATTGAATCACCCTTTTTAATATCTTTACCTAATTACATAAGAATATTCTTTGTGATATTATTAATGGCACTGATTTACTTACACATAAATCAGTGCCTTAATAAATGTAATTTTAATATTATTTATTACTTATCATAAATAGGCTTTTGTTTGCCAAGCCAAAAGTTAGTAAACAAACCTTTTAACCAAGGCATTACAAAATAATCTAAGCCTAAGGCCTTACCAGCACCAGCCATAAGAGCAATTGATCCAAAGAAGTACCATAATATATCCCATCCAGCCATACCGGAAAGTATAAAGTTAACAACCATGAAGGCAGAGGCGGCACTAACCAACCAAGTAAATAAACCAGCAATGAGTAGTAGACCCATACCTATTTCCGCAACTACCACAAATCTTTGGAACCAAATTGCAATTTCTGCATTAGGCATAAATATTTCCATAATCTTTTTATAAAAGTTTGGCATTTGAATTATTGGTTCAGGCCATGAATTAGAAGCTGCATCGGTAACTGCTTGTGAAGCAGAAGTTACTGTGTCTGTTACTGTCTGTGAAGCAGAGGCTGCTGCATCTGTGGCTGTCTGTGAAGCTGAAGAAACAGCATCTGTGGCAGAACCTGATTCCTGCGTTTTATACAACCATTCAAAAGGCATTTTAACATTACCTTTTCGAATCCAGCTATCTTCACCAATGCCAGCTGTAAGTTTCTTGAGTCCCTTTGCATTTTTCCAAGTACTATCACCAACTAATTTCTTTAATCCTTCTAAAAGCCAAAGAACACCAATGTATACACGTAATAAAACTAACCATAAAACATTAGATTTAGCAGATAAATGCCCACCTACAAAAGAGCGTCTATATTTGATATTAAAAAATTCATGATTCAAATATTTGAATATTAAATAAAATCCACCAGCACCCCATAAATAATGAAGGTTAACTAAATGTTTCATTAACATTGCAAAGAAACCTGAAAGCTTAATTCCACTTAAGTTTGCTACAGCATAGTGGCTACCCACAGAAACCATAAATCCATGATAATTTGACTTAAAGGCTTTCTTTTCCTTGTTATTGATATCGGCTATTATGTTATGAGCTGCAGTTGCTGAAGTTTGCATTGCTGCTTCAACAATTTGAGGTAGGTTTTTTGATTCACCTTCCTCCACAAAAGCACAATCGCCAACAACATAAATATTTTCTTTATCTAAAGCTTGCATATATTCATTAGCAATTAATCTACCTCTATTATTTAAGGTTAATCCTAAATTTGAATTAAAGGAATTACCCTGAACACCACAAGTCCATACAAGAGTGTTAGTAGGAATTTTACTACCATCTTTTAATGTGATGCTATCTTCTGAAACGCTTACAATAGAAGCATTAGTAAGTATTTCTACTCCTTTTTTATTCAAGTATTTTTCAGTTTTCTTAGCACCTTTCTCGTCAAGAATGTTTAATATTCGTCCCATAGCTTCTACTACTAACAGCCTTACCTCAGACTCATAAACATTATATTCTTTTGCTAATTTCTTTTTCCATTCCACAAGTTCCCCAATTAATTCTATACCTGTGAAACCGGCTCCAGCTACAACAAATGTTAACATTGCTTGTCTTTTCTTAGCATTACGTTCTTTAGAAGCCTTTTTAAACATGTTCTGAATGTGTTCTCTAATTTTTAATGCATCTTTCATTGACCATAAAGAGAACCCATTTTCCTTTACGCCAGGCACCCCAAAATATGCAGGTTCACTTCCTGTGCCTATTATAAGATAATCATACTGGTACTCAGCAAAGTCTGTATGAAGTTTCTGATTATCTACATCGATCTTATGAACCTCTTCTGTTACAATTTCAACTTTAGATCTATGAAAAATCTTTCTTAAATCAACTTGAACAGATTCAGGTTCAACTCTACCTCCCGCTACCTCATGAAGTTCTGTCATAAGGGTATGGTAGGGAAGTTTGTCTATTAGTGTAATTTTAACACTATCATTTTTCTTGAACTTTTTGCCGAGTATTTTTGCAGCAGTAACTCCGGCGTATCCAGCACCAAGAATTACTATGTTTGTAATTTTGTTCATTGTTCCACCTCTCCAATTGCATACTTCAGATATATTCTATAATTAAATTTAAATTTTGTCCATATAATATTGTTAATTTTTAAACTATAGATAGAATAATATTGAATTTGGTCGAAAATTGTAGTTTTTACAAAGGGTTTTCCAGCTATAATTTACTCTTCTTAACTTATTTTTTAACAGTATCTACATTTTATACTTTTTTCATGAAACTAGTTTAATATTTTCATGTATAAATTCTGTTATCCAATTATCTGATAATATATAGTGACCAAAAAACAAGACTATGAATATGATATATTAAGTCTTTTACAGATTTTATATACTGAAGTTAAAAAGGAGGTACATTAATGAGTAGACGTCATAAAAAAGATCGTTGTTGTGATCCATGCTGTGATCCATGCTGTGATCCATGTTGTGACCCATGTTGTGACCCATGTTGTAATCCTTGTGCACCTGGTTACGGTGGAGGCTTCGGCAGTTACGGATTTGGTGGGGGCTACGGAGGAGGATTAGGTTTTGGCAGCGGAAGCTGGTTATGGATAGTTATATTAATCGCTTTAGCTTTCTGTTTTTGGAAACCTAAAAGCTACTGTTAAAAAAAGAGGCTATACGCCTCTTTTCTTATATCAGTTTATTCTTTTGCATAAATGGTTTAGATATACAAGGTATTTCTAAATGCCTTAATTGTGAATCAACTTTTGTGTTAGCAACATATTCTACGTATATGGTGCCAGTATTAAATATTCTTTGGAACAAACTCTGCTCAATGTTTACATTAATGATTTCATTACATTTATTTTCATCTGTATTTTTTATTAGAAAAAAAGAATGGGATTTATCTATGATTTTACCATTTTCGTAATCAATAATTACATTTCTAGGAATATAATAAAAGGTGTTTATAGCCCTAAAAATTGCAGAAATAATAAGTATATAGGCTATTACTACAATTAAATTAACCACTGCTAATTTAATTACTACAGAAAGTTCATCAAAAGTTAATAGATGTTCTAAAAAGTTTCCTTTTATGTCATGTTTTTCATATAAGCTATTCTTATATATTTTACAGACAATGGATATGACAATATTTGCAATAATGACAAATATGTGTCTTGCTAAGTCCCCTGATATACCAGCGAAAGAGCCCTTTATAATTAGTTTACTTGCTTTCATGTAACAATCTCTCCTTTATACATTGATGTACAATAAAAAATTACATTGCTTAATTAGATAATAGGAAAAACTATCCTTATATAATACCTGTCCCATATATAATAACACATGAATAATTTAACTGGCAATTAAAAAACAATTTTATAGATATCTAACACCAACAATTAGGATAATTTATATTATTTTTGACATAATAATAATACAAGGTAGATTTAATCAGTATAAAAATTTTCGTGTTTTTAAGAGCCAATGCTTAAATTTTAACATATAGTTCTCTCTACTATAAATAGTATAAAATGCAGATTTAATTATTTGACTGTTAGCAGAGAATCTGGTTAAATCTACCTTTTGGAGAGAGGAGAGTTTATGGAATTTCTCCTCTCTTTTATAAGAAAATTGTTTTATTTCATTGTAACTTATAACTTTTCTTTACATTCCATCCATCCTTATCTAAAACCATGATGGTAATATTATCAAAACTACAATCAAAGCTATAAGGATATTGATTCACATAAGTCCAGATATCTTTGTAGATATTTTTATTAAGTTTGGACACTATAGTACAGTGAAATTTATGCCTTCCACTTTCATTTCTTTTCCACTCAATTCCTTCAATATTCCTTAATAAGTTTTTATATTCTTCACAATTTTTTATGGTATCAACTGATGGGTGAATATCCATATAAATAACTTTCTCATTAAAATGGTTATAACCACTCATAGTAAAAGACGATGCTTTATGATTAAGACAGAAAGTTTCCGTTATTTCTTCTATCTGTGTAAGATCCTTAATTTTAAAGGGTGCCTTTAAGGTAATATGGGATTGAAGTCTTTGTCGTTTAACATTAAAACGTTGACATACATCCTCTACTAGATGGTGGTGGAAGTCTTTAGCATTGCCATTTATTAAACATACAATTAGATACAGCATATTTATTCTCCTTTCCTATGTATTATTACGTATATTCAGTAAATTTATTATAGGATAAAAAAATATTTAAGGGGCATTTTATGAATAAAGGAGGTTGACAAAATGGGAAGTAAAAAAAATAGGATTGACAAGAAAAGTAGTATTAT
This sequence comes from Clostridia bacterium, assembly GCA_012523855.1. GTDB lineage: Bacteria > Bacillota > Clostridia > Clostridiales > Clostridiaceae > Clostridium_AU. The sequence continues at coordinate 41,398 of JAAYTB010000102.1, read as the reverse complement.
AGCAGCTAAGGATCTTAATAGTTTGAATTCAGTAACTGGTTATAAAGATACAGGAAATGATGCTCAAGTTCACGCAAAGGCGAGAGCTATGAGGAATAATGATAATGGGTCACACTATTAAAGGTAAGGAGGTAGCTTAATGAGAGCATACAAAGGACAAAAACATAAAAAAGCTGGGAAGCATGATGGTATAAAACCTGCTGAAGAAAAGGAAATAGGTTCACCTAAAAATCCTCCGAAATTTCAAAACCACAAAGGTGTTCCTATAGAATAAGAATATATTAGTATAAAATTAAACATTGAGCTATAAAAAAGTTAACAGTTCTGTACTAGGCAGAATTGTTAACTTTTGTTTTACATATTATAGTTCCAGGACCTTATAAACTGCAAACTTTACTAGAGCCGTCTTCTAATAGTATAGCAAAAATCTTAGCAGCGCTGATATTTTTTAACTTCTTAATAGAGGACCACTTAGAGTTTAATTTTGAATTAAAGTTTTTCATATATGTAGGGGAGAAGGGGGAATAAACTGCAATTTTATCGCTAAAACTTCTAGTATATCCAGTTGAAAGTCTACTTATAGAAAAAAAGATTAACAAATAACAATTTATACTTAGAACTTTTTCTATTTTTTCTTTATAGGGGGATTTTTCCGTAGGCAAAAGATCAATAATACACTTTATAAAATTTAACAATTTCACAGTAGCATCCATAAGGGAGTGATCACTCTGAGAAAATGTAAATATAGTTGAATTTCCTGACCTTTTGTCCTGTTTTACATCTTGCAAGTCATCAATAAGCTGTAAGGCAATACCAAGACCGAAAGCTCCTATAATTTCATCTAAGGACAGTGTTCCCTTAATAAGATAAGCATCGGTAAGGACTGATAAGCCACCTTTTTTGAAGGATATTTTAATTATTTCTTCCATGGTCCTATTATTTTTCTTGTCAAATTGTTTCAAACTATCTACCTGAGAAGAATTAATAGCCTGCAAACTTTGGTATAAACAATAATAGTATCTTCTTGGATAGCATTCCTCAATTATTTCTACTAATCTAAAGACCTTTTCTTCATAAAAGTCGTGTGGAATTAGTTTATTTCCCTTTAATCTATCCATTAATCTATTACTACGTTCTTTTTTTTCTAAGTAACTAGCATGAGTGCTATCCAGTAGATTATCAGTATAGGGATAAAGGATGCTGTAAGAAAATATGGGATAAGTTAATTTTATATCCATAGCAAAAATAGTTTGGAGTAAGTTCATTGTCCACACATTTCTTAAAGCTTGAAAAATATCAGCTGAAGTCACAGTGGGATCAAATTTTTGTGTTTTTTTAATAAAGTCATTAGTTGATGAGATAAAGTCATAGGGGTAATTACAGCTAATAGGGTCTTTGAAAAAGTTGCTATTATTAAAGTAATCAAAAAAAGTATTCTTAAACTTATCTCTAGCTAGATAATCATTACGGTTATTAACTGATTTTAGACCAATTAAAATCTTATTTAGAAAATCGTCAACTTTCTTTTCGTTCCTTTTCTTTTCTACCTTTTTATATACAGGGAACTGAAGATCTGCAAAATCTTCACTGCATTTTACCCAAATATCTCTATAAAAAACATATAAGGCGTCAACAAGTAAACTAAAAGCTTTGCTATCTTTAGTTTTTTTTAAGTCCTCGTATAATTTTAAAAATTCACTCTTAACCTCTTTTTTCATAGATGGCAGCTCCTTATAGATCAAATAAAAGCAGATATAATTTCACTAACCTTGAAATCATATTAATACTTTATATAGTTATCTTATTTCATAAACAATCTATTTGCAATAATTATAGAATTCAAGTTTAAAGTAATGTATATAATAGGAGTAAAATATAGTTGTACAAATTGAATTTTTTCAATATTCTTAGTTTTTAGGTGTATATTGACAAATGTAGTTGATAGTAATTATCAAATGATATATAATGTTAGTAATAAGAGAAGAGGTGATCATATGAGAGTTGGAAGTTCAAAAATTACGATAGTAGGAGCAGGGTTCGTAGGATCTACTACTGCCTTTACAATCATGAACTCAGGTTTAGCATCAGAGATAGTTATAGTTGATATAAATAAAGAAAAGGCAGAGGGAGAAGCCATGGATCTGTCTCATGGTGCTTCCTTTGTTAGTCCTGTTAATATAATTGCAGGAGACTATAGGCAGAGTGCCAACTCAGACATAATAATAATTACTGCTGGTGCCAACCAAAAGCCAGGAGAAACTAGAATAGATTTAGTAGGTAGAAATATTCAAGTTTTTAAGAGTATTATTCCTGAAATAGTTAAATATAGCCCAAATGCTATACTGTTAGTAGTATCTAATCCTGTGGACATTTTAACATATATTACTTATAAATTATCAGGATTTCCTAAAGAAAGGGTTATTGGCTCAGGAACTGTGCTAGATACTTCTAGATTAAAATATTTACTAAGTAAGCATTTTGATGTAGATGCTAGAAATATTCATACTTATATTATGGGAGAACACGGTGATTCTGAAATTGCCACTTGGAGTTTAACTAATATTGCAGGTATGAATGTAGAGCAATACTGTAATCAAATCTGTGGCCAATGTGATGGTAGTTTTAAGTATAAAATACATGAGGACGTTAAAAATGCTGCATATCATGTTATTGAGCGAAAGGGAGCTACTTATTATGCTGTAGCATTAGCAATACGTCGAATAGTTGAAGCTATTCTAGGAGATGAAAATTCAATACTTACTATTTCTACATTGTTAGAAGGTCAATTTGGTGTTGATGGTATATTTTTAGGAGTACCTGCTATAGTAGGAAGAGATGGAGTAAAAAAATTATTGGAAGTTCCTTTAAATCAAGATGAATTAATTAGTTTCCAAAATTCAGCCAAAAGTCTAAAAGATATTTTTAACAAATTTGACATATAATAGACATGAAAGTTATAAGAATATTGACAATAGCATTTCTTCAGTATATAATTAGAAAAAATTAAAATAAAAATTCTTTGATGAGAAGAGTAGTTTATTAGATTTCTAAAGCGAGTGGGGGAGGGTGTAAGCCCCATAGAATATAATAAATGAAGAGAGCCTCGGAGAAGCGCCTGAAAAAGTAGGGTAGTCGTTAGCTACGTTAAAGCTTTAAGTGGACTATAAATATAGTCAAGTGGAGTGGTACCGCGGAATTAGCCCGTCTCTATATGATAGAGGCGGCTTTTTATATATAAAAAATTAATTAAGGAGTGGATAACTTGGATTATAAAAAATTAATCGCTGAGAGCCTAAAAGAAAATATAGATATGGACTTAGCTTCCATAGAGAAGTTAATAGAAATACCCCCAAAACAAGAAATGGGAGATTTCGCTTTTCCTTGCTTTCAAATGGCAAAAGTTTTTAGAAAAGCACCTAATATGATTGCTGAAGAATTAAAAAGCAAAATTAATATAGAAGGCTTTGAAAAGATTGAAAGTATGGGACCTTATCTGAACTTTTTTGTAGATAAATCTACATTTATAAAAAATACTCTTGAGAAAGTTTTAAAGGAAAAAGATCTTTACGGTAGTTCAGATGTAGGTAAAGGAAAGAATGTAGTAGTAGAGTATTCATCTCCAAATATAGCAAAACCTTTCCATGTAGGTCATTTATTTACTACAGCTATTGGAAATTCTTTATATAAAATATTATCTTTTGCTGGCTATAATTGTGTAAGAGTAAATCATTTGGGAGACTGGGGAACTCAGTTCGGAAAGTTAATTGCTGCTTATAAAAAGGGGTGGGCAGATGAGAAGAAACTTGAGGAGGATCCAATTAATGAATTGCTAAGAATTTATGTAAAGTTCCACGATGAGGCTGAATTACACCCTGAATATGAAGATGAAGCTAGAATGTACTTCAAGAAATTGGAGGATGGCGCTGAAGAAGAGGTTAAGCTTTGGAATAAATTTAAAGACTTAAGTTTAAAAGAGTTTGATAAAATCTACAAGATGTTAAATGTAGAATTTGATTCTTATGCTGGTGAAAGTTTCTACAGCGATAAAATGGATACCGTAGTTGAGGAAATTGATAGTAAGGGCTTATTAGTTGAAAGTAATGGAGCAAAGGTTGTTATGCTTGATGAGTATAATATGCCTCCTTGCATTATTAAAAAAGCAGATGGAGCTACTATATATGCTACAAGAGATTTAGCTGCTGCAATTTATAGAAAGAAAACCTACGATTTTTATAAGAATATCTATGTAGTAGGAAGTCCTCAAGCCTTACATTTTAAACAAGTATTTACTACTTTAAAATTAATGGGACACAAATGGGCAGATGACTGTGTTCATGTTGGTTTTGGTATTGTAAAGTTTGCAGATAAGAAGCTTTCTACAAGAAAAGGTGATGTTATTTTCCTAGAAGATCTACTTAATGAAGCAGTGGAAAAAACATTGGAGATAATGAAAGATAGAGAGCTAGAAAATAAAGAAGAAATAGCTAGGAAAATTGGAATTGGGGCTGTAATTTTTACTTACTTAAAAAATCACAGAGAAAGAGATATAGTCTTTGATTGGAAAGAAATGTTGAGTTTTGATGGAGAAACAGGCCCCTATGTACAATACACATATGCCCGAGGTTGTAGTGTCCTTAGAAGAGTGGAAACTTTACCTGAAAATGCTGACTATTCTAAACTATCAACACAGGATGAGTATGAGTTGATTAAATTAATTGCAAACTTCCAAAATTCAATTTTCTTAAGTATAGAAAGAAATGAACCTTCTGTAGTTACTCGACACATTATTGAGATAGCTAAAGCATTTAATAAATTTTATAACTTACATAGTGTGTTAAATGTAGAAGATGAGGAGCTAAAGAAAGCTAGAATAAAACTAGTTGAGGCTACTTGTCAGGTAATAAAGAATGGTTTAGGCCTATTAGGCATAGATGTGGTTGAAAAAATGTAAAAAGTAAAGCTGGCTATTGTCAGCTTTACTTTTTATTTTGATCATATTCAGGACAATGTGAGGAACAGCTACCGCAATTACAAGAACCTTTAGATCTATTTTTTATATTTTTATATAAAAAGTAAGTTGCTGCTCCTGCTATTATTAGAGAAACTAGGATTTCTATCATTAAGTCACCCCATTTAATATCAAATAATCAAGTTTGCAATATTATAGAATATGAAAGAAATTATCCATGCTAATCCGATCTGATATATTATAGAGAAGGTCATGAGCTTAGTACCATACTCTTTTTTCATTGTAGCCACTGCAGATATACAGGGAGTGTATAAAAGTACAAAAAGTAAAAAGCTATATGCTGATATATGTGTAAAATGTCCCAAAAGCAACTGTTCTAAATTACTACCATATATTGCTCCCATAGTACCTAAAACCGCTTCTTTCGCCATTAAACCAGTTAATAAGGCTACTGAAGCTTGCCACTCACCAAAGCCTAAAGGTTGGAAAAAAGGACTAATAAACTTACCTATAGTTGCTAATAGGCTATTTTCAATCTCAGTCATACCTTTAAGATTAAAATTAGATAAGAACCAAACAATTACAGAAACTGAAAATATTAAAGTACCTGCTTTTTTCAAAAATCCTTTTCCTTTTTCCCAAGTATTAGAGGCTACGTTCTTAAAAGTAGGTATTCTATACTCAGGTAGCTCTATAATGAAAGGTTCCTCATCTTTTTTGAATAAGGTATTTTTAAAAAGTATTCCAATTATAAAAGCCATTACTACACCTAGTAGGTAGAGGGAACCAACTACTATAGTTTCTTTACCTGAAAAGAAAACAGAAGCAAATAAAGCGTATACTGGTAATCGAGCGTTACAAGACATCATAGGTGCTAATAAAGCAGCTAACTTTCTATCTTTTTCGCTTTCTAAAGTTCTTGCAGACATAATGGCTGGCACAGTGCAACCAAAACCTACAATCATTGGTATAAAAGCTTTACCAGAAAGGCCCATCTTTCTCATGAGTTTATCCATGATAAAGGCACCTCTAGCCATGTAGCCACTTTCCTCCAGTAAAGATATTCCTAAAAATAAGGTGAGAATAATGGGAAGAAAGACAACTACGGAACCTACACCGCCAATTATTCCATCTAGTATAAGTGATTGAAACCAAGGGCTACTTGTAGCCAAGAATCCCCTTACCCAGGGAACTAAATGATCATTCAAACCTATATCCAGCAGGTCTGCAAGTGGTTGTCCAACCCAGCTAAATGTAAATTTAAAGATTAAAATCATCATAAAGATGAAAATAGGGTAAGCTAACCAATTGTTTAACACTAGATTATCTATTAGATCTGTAACTGTTGACCCATTACCTTCTTCCTTTTTTACGGATAAATCCAATATCTTTTCTATATATTTATAGCTTTCTTCTTCAGTGGAAAATTTATAAGGGTTTTCCAGGCCATCACTTCTAAAATTACCCTTTGATAAATAGTCAATTACTTTATCTACCCCTTTATTTTTAGCAGCAGATATAGCTAGAATGTCTATATTAAGAGACTGTGCTAATTTATTTAAATCAAAAGTGATACCTTTTGATTCTGCAGTATCTATCATATTGATAACCAATAAAATAGGAATTTTAAATTCTTTTAACTGAAGGGTTAAATATAAATTTCTAAATAAATTAGAACCATCTACAATATTAATAATAAGATCTACTTTTTCTTTTTGTAAGAATTCCTTGGAAACTTTTTCTTCATTAGAGTATGTATCCATGGCATAGATTCCAGGCAAGTCAACAATTTTAATGTTTTTATTTAAAATTCCTTCTCTTTTTTCCACAGTAACTCCAGGCCAGTTTCCTACATATTGATTAGAAGCAGTCAATAAATTAAATAGGGTAGTCTTACCAACATTAGGATTACCAATTAAAGCAGCAGTTATCATCTTATTCCTCCTTAGTGGCAGTGACTTGAATATTTGCAGCGTCTTTTTTTCTTATAGCTAAGTCAAATCCATGGAAATTTATAAGTATGGGGTCGCCAAAAGGAGCTATTTTTTTTAGTTTTATTTTAGTGCCTTTAATACAGCCTAAAGACAGTAATCTTTTTGTAAAAGGAGAATCCATTGATAATTCTTTCACATAAGCAGTTTGTCCTATATCTAAATCATTAATGCTCATACTTGTCACTCCTATAATGAAAATCATTCTCAAGCAAATAATAGCACTAGTAGGAAAGCTTGTCAACGAAAAAAGAATGCCGTGAAAACATTTGGTTTTAAAAAAATACTTATTGGACTATAATAAAATATAAGAAAGTTTTAAAGGAGGGTCATATGGGTAATAGTGCTGCATTTTTTGATATTGATGGAACACTTTATAGAGAGGGGCTTATTGCAGAAATATTTAAAAAGTTAGTGAAATCTGATATTATAAAACCAGAAAAATGGTATAATGAGGTAAGGCCTGAATATCAGCGCTGGGATAGAAGACAAGGTAATTACGACGATTATTTATTAAAAATAGCGGATATATATACTGAGGCTGTTAAGGGATTGCATAAGTCACAAATCGATTTTATCGCTAAAAGAGTTGTTGAACAGAAGGGGGACAGAGTTTATACCTTTACCAGAGACAAAATTAAATGGCATAAGGAGCAGGGCCATAAGGTTATCACCATTTCTGGAAGTCCCAAAGAATTAGTGAGAGAGATGTCTTTAAAACACGGTTTCGACGACTATTTAGGGGCTGAGTATGTGATAGATGAAAATAGCTTATATACTGGTGAGGTTATACCAATGTGGGATAGCAAAAGTAAGAGCAAGGCTATAGATTATTTTGCTGAAAAATATGATTTAGATTTGGATCTTTGCTATGCTTACGGTGATACTTCTGGGGACTTCTCAATGTTTAAAAAAGTTAAATATCCTATTTGTGTTAATCCGACTAGAGAGTTGCTGAAGAAGGTTTTAGAGGATAATGTGATTTGTGAAAAAGTGCAAATTGCAGTAGAGCGAAAAGATGTAATTTATAGTTTGACTGCAAAAAACATTCGCTTGTTGTAGAAAAGAGTGATAAGGTGATAATTAGAGAAAATATAATTGATATTAAGGATCTTATATCTACAGATAAACTGCAAATAGAGGGCTATGAAGATATATTTAATAAGGCTATTTTTTTCGATTTGGAACACTATGTATATAAGAAACCTATATGTATTGGTGTATTTGGATCCTGTTTTTATGATTCTCAAAAAAATGTTTTAAGAGTAACTCAATATATGATTGAAAGCAATAAAGATGCACCAGTAATTGTGAAAATGGCTAAAGATTATTTTCAAAATGCATATAAGAATGGCAAAATCCACATAGTTACTTTTTCTGGTAACAACGATTATACAGTGATTAACTATTTGTTTCAAAAATATAAAGTGTCTTTTAACTTTGACAATTTTATTAAAGTAGATATCCAAGATCTTTTTAAAGAAACTACAGGTATATGCACAGGTCTTAAAACTATAGAAAAGCAATTTAATATTGTACGGGGTAACAGACCTATAAGCGGAGCTAATTTGGCTAAAACTTTTAGTAAAATCATGAAAGATAAGGATTATATAAATAGAATGCCTAAGGAAAAGATCCAAACAATTTTGTTGTACAATGAACAAGACGTGGTTAGTCTTTTTGAAATATTAGCTAACTGGGACTCTTTTGCAAGAAATTTCAATAAAGAAAACACATACTAAATACTTACAGATAGTATTTAGTATGTGTTTTTTTATCTCTACTTATTTGCTAGCTTTTCTATGCCTATCTTAATTCTATTAAGAGATTCTTCTTTTCCAAGTAATTCAGCAAGTTCAAAAGCTCCACCTGGTGATGATTTTTTGCCAGACAATGCAGTCCTTACAGGCCAAAGAATTAGACTGTTTTTAACTTCCATTTCCTTTACTAAGTTCATTAAGCTACTTTCAATTTTATCAAATGTCCAAGTTTCAAGATTAGATAATTTTTCATAAGATTTTTCTAAAGCTAATAAGGAATTTTCCACGCTAGTCTTCATTTTTTTATGGATATAAAGGTCTATATCATATTCAGGAAGTTTATCAAAAAAGTCTACTTTCTCAGGGATCTCATTTAATAGTTCCACTCTTGTCTGAAGCAATTGGGATATTTTCTTCAAGTCGATAGAAGGATTCTTAATAACCTGCTTATAGTAAGGTAGTGCTAATTCATGAAACTCTTCTAAGGATAATTTTTTAATATATTCTCCATTCATCCATTTTAGCTTTCCATTATCAAAAATAGCAGGAGATTTATTTATATTTTTATAGTCAAATACTTTAACTAATTCCTCTAAGCTAAATACCTCATCGTTTGTTCCTGGGTTCCACCCCAATAAGGCAATATAATTTACTATAGCATCTTTTAAATAGCCTTTTTCAAGCAAGTCTTCAAAAGAGGCATCTCCATTTCTTTTCGAAAGCTTTTGATGAGCGTCCTTCATTATAGGAGGACAGTGAACATAAATAGGGATATCCCAATTAAAGGCTTCATAAAGTCGGTTATATTTAGGTGATGAGGAAAGATATTCACTGCCTCTTACCACATGAGTTATTCCCATAAGATGATCATCTACTACATTAGCGAAATTATATGTTGGCAAGCCGTCGGATTTTATTAAGATCATATCTTCTAAGTCAGAATTATCTACTTCGATTTTTCCGTATATAACATCGTCAAAGCTGGTGGCTCCTTCGGTAGGATTATTTTGCCTTATTACATAAGGTATACCTTCTGCTAATTTTTTATTTACTTCTTCTTGAGAAAGATGAAGGCAATGTTTATCGTACTTTACAATTCCCTTTGCATTCTCTGCATTGTTTTTTAAGTAATCTAGTCTCTCTTTATCACAGAAACAATAGTAAGCTTCACCTTTTTCTATAAGTTCCTTAGCATATTTTTTATATATATTCTTTCTCTGGCTTTGAATGTAAGGGCCAAACTCTCCACCTATATCTGGTCCTTCATCGTGATTTAAACCAGTTAGTTGTAGAGTTTTATAGATTACTTCTACAGCTCCTTCTACATATCTTTCTTGGTCCGTATCTTCAATTCTAAGAATAAAATCTCCGCCTTCATGCTTAGCAATTAAATAGGCATAAAGTGCTGTTCTTAAATTTCCTACATGCATATATCCTGTAGGGCTAGGTGCAAATCTAGTTCTAATTTTTTTTATTGACATTTCATTTCACTCCCAATTTATAAAATAAAAAACTCCATTAAAAGGAGCGGTATAATGCTTTCTAACATTCTAACATAAATATTATATTAATGGAAAGTTAAAGTCAATATAAGCTCTGAGATCTATTCCTATTATTCATTCATTTTTGTATAAAAATCCATAAATTTAAGTACAAAATGCAAATATTGCGATAAAACACTTGTTATTAAATTTATTATAAAAAAAGTGTTGCATATTTATGAATATAGTTGTATAATATTTCGCATAAGGGGAAAAGGAGTGGTATTATATGAATAAAAAAATTATGAAAAAGATAATTGCAACATTAACTCTTTCAGCTGTGTTATTTACAGTGGGATGTGTTAAGAAGGATGATAAAGCCGATGGTGGTGATAAAAAAAATAAAATTATTGTAGCTACAAGCGCTGACTATCCACCATATGAATTTCATGCTAATATAGATGGAGAAGATGTTATAGTTGGTTTTGATATAGAAATAGCTAAAGAAATAGCTAAGGATATGAATGTTGAACTTGAAATAAAGGATATGGATTTTGATGGGCTTTTAGCAGCTTTGGCATCGAATAAGGCTGATATGGTTATTGCAGGTATGACTCCAACTGAAGATAGAAAACAAAACGCAGACTTTTCAAAAATATATTATACAGCAACTCACGGTATAGTGATGAAAAAAGATAGCGCCGACAGTGTTAAAGCACTTGAGGACTTGAACGGAAAAGTAGTTGGAGTACAACAAGGCTCCATTCAAGCAGATATGGCCAAGGAAAAAGTTGCTAAGGCAAAAGAAATAAAAGAAGTTGCAAAAATTACTGATCTTGTACTTATGTTAAAAACAGGAAAAGTAGATGCAATCATTATGGAAAAGCCTGTTGCAGAATCATATGTAAAGTCAAATAATGATATTGCACTAACCTCTGTAGAAGTAACGGATGAAACAGGAGGTTCAGCGATTGCCTTTAAAAAAGGAAACACAGAGCTAGTTGAACAGGCTAATAAAACTATTGATAGATTGATATCAGAAGGTAAAATTGATCAATTCTTAACAGAAGCAAATAAACTAGCTGAAGAACAAAAGGATCAATAGAACAATATAATCCATATGGACTCCTGACAAACAGGTCAGGAGTTTGTTATGTTAAAATGAGGGAGGTGTATGTATTGGGATTTATAGAATTTATATCAAAATATTACCTATACTATCTGGAAGGGGCAAAAAACACTATCTTAATTGCTTTGTTTACAGTAATTTTAGGGACTTTGGTAGGGACCCTTCTAGCTTTAATGAGGCTTTCTAAAAATTGGATGCTAAAATCAATTTCGGCTACTTATATTGAGTTTATTCGTGGAACTCCAGTATATGTGCAAATATTAATAATTTACTTTGGTCTTTCAAAAATAGGTATTGAGTTCCCAAATGCCGACTGGCTAGATCCGGTTATTGGTATGAATTTTTCTGATTTTATGTCCTGTGTTATAACGTTATCAATTAATAGCGCTGCATATGTTGCAGAGATAATTAGAGCTGGTATTCAAGCAGTTGATAAAGGACAGTTGGAAGCTGCGAGATCTTTAGGAATGAAACATTCTTTGGCAATGAAAGAAATTATCTTACCTCAAGCAATTAAAAATATTCTACCTGCTCTAGGTAATGAATTTGTAACTATAATAAAAGAATCCTCTATAGTTGCTGTAATAGGAATTGCTGATCTAATGTTTAAAGCAAAAATTATTTCTGGTAAAAACGCTATGCCATTTATGCCGTATATAGTTGTAGCTATTGTATATTTCATATTAACATTTACTTTATCAAAACTTATGGCCATACTTGAGAGGAGGATGAAGAACAGTGATTAAAATTAATAAGCTTGAAAAACGATTTGGAAAACTAGACGTGTTGAAAGGTGTTAATTGTCATATTAAAAAAGGAGAAGTAGTGGTAGTTATTGGCCCTAGTGGCTCTGGTAAAAGTACTTTTCTAAGATGCATGAATTTGTTGGAGCTACCTACAAGTGGTAAAATCGAATTCGAGGGAAAGGTTGTTACAAATAAGACCGTTAACATAGACAAATTAAGAGAAAAAATGGGCATGGTTTTTCAGCAATTTAATTTGTTTCCACATAAGACTGTTCTTCAGAATATAACTCTTGCTCCAATAAGAGTAAAGAAATTGAGTAAAGAGGATGCAGAAGCAATAGCTTTTAAATTGCTTAAAAAAATAGGTTTAGAAGATAAGGCTAACGCTTATCCAAACCAATTATCCGGTGGACAAAAGCAAAGAATAGCTATAGCGAGAGCTTTAGCGATGGAACCAGAAGTAATGCTCTTTGATGAACCGACATCTGCATTAGACCCAGAAATGGTAGGAGAAGTTCTCAATGTAATGAAGGAGTTAGCTGCTGAAGGCATGACAATGGTAGTAGTTACACATGAAATGGGCTTTGCTAAAGAGGTAGGGGATAGAGTTCTTTTCATGGATGAAGGAAATATATTGGAAGAAGGAACACCTACAGCAATCTTTGATCATCCACAAAATCAAAGAACTATAGATTTTTTAAGTAAAGTTTTATAATATCCTATTAAAGACTAGGCTATGCTTAGTCTTTAATAATGTAATCACCATCACTTCTAAAAATTATGTTCCCATCCAAATCTGTTCTATAGTACTTTATTTTTAATTTATCTAATTTATCAATCGTCTCCTTGTGAGGATGACCATATTTATTATTTTTGCCACATGATATGATAGCATAGTCTGCAGCTACCTTATCTAGAAAAGCGATGCTTGTGGATGATTTGCTTCCATGATGTCCTAGTTTCACTATATTTGATTCTAGTACATGGGAATCTTTCAATAACTGCCTTTCAACTTCGGACTCACTATCTCCCATAAAAAGAATAGAAGTATCTTTAAAATTAATCTTTGTAACTAAGGAGAAATTATTATCATTGTTCCACTGATATTCTAAGGGAGTTAAAAATATTAAATTAGCCTCTTCTCCTAAGTCTAACTCCATACCTTGATAAGGTACAATAATTTTTAAATTTTGCTTTTTTAGTTCATTTACCATCTTCTTAAAAGTCTCTGTGTTTTTAGTAAGTTTTGGTGCATAAAAATTTTTAACCTTGAACTCCTTTAATATTTCATCCATACCACCAATATGATCCTCATCAGGATGTGTTGCAATGATATAATCTATCCTCTTTATATCTTCTCCTCTTAGATAGTTTACTAATCGTTTTGATGAAAAATTGGGACCAGCATCTATGAGAGCAGTATAACCATTCAATTCAATTAAAGTTGCGTCACCTTGACCTACATCAATAAAATGAACCTTAAGTATTTTTTCATCCTTTAGGGATTTATTTGTATCACCTGTATTTCTTGTGTTATAATTGCATGAGGTAAATAAACAAAGAATTAGCACGGTCATTGCTAATTGCCTTATTATTTTTTTCATAACAAGTTTCCTCCATAATATGTTTATGAAACCAGTTTAACACATACGCTAATGGCTTTAAAGTATTTTTTAAATAATATTGATAGATTTTGAAAGGTGGCTCCATTGATGGTAACTGTTTTTAAAATATCCAAGATATTTGCTTATATGATAATTGCTAGAATTAAACTATTGTTTACTAAAAAAACTGATAGGGCGCAAAACTTTCATTCTAAAATAGTTAGGAACTGGGCCAATTATACATTGAAAACAATAGGTGTAAAGGTTCATACAGTGGGATTAGAAAACATACCAGATGGACACTGTCTTTTTGTAGGTAACCATCAAAGTTATGTTGATATTCCTGTTGTTCTTTCACAAATAGATAAACCTATAGGTTTTATAGCTAAGAAACAGCTAGAAAAGGTATTTTTTATAAGTTATTGGATGAAAAAGATTCGTTGCGTTTTTTTAAACAGGGACAATGTAAGAGAAGCTATAGAATCAATCAACCAAGGTGCTAATAATCTACAAAACTATTGTTCTATATTAATTTTTCCGGAAGGTACTAGAAGCAAGAGTGATGAAATTGGAGAATTTAAAAAAGGGAGTATGAAGTTAGCCTTAAAATCAGCAGTTCCAATTGTACCCATAACCATTTGTGGTAGCTACAAGGCCTATGAAAATAACAATAACAAATTTTCTCCTACAGATGTTACTTTAGTTATTGGAAGACCTATAATAATTGATAGTTTATCAAAGGAAGAACGTAAAAATTTATCTGAAAAAACGAAAGAAGTTATACAAAATAATTATAAAAAATAAAACCTCCTAAATGGAGGTTTTATTTATATTTCTCTGGAACTATCCCTATCTCTTGCAAAGAAGGATATTGCGTAAAGACCAGCAAGACCAACTAAAGAATAAATTATTCTAGTAAGACCAGACATATCTCCAAAAAGTGAAGCTACTAAATCAAATTGAAAAAATCCTATAAGTCCCCAATTAATTGCCCCAATTATAACTAATAAAAGAGCTATTGTGTCTAAAGCTTTCATTATTAAACATCTCCTTTATGTTTACTTTCTACAATTATTTTTTACAAAAATAAAAATAATATGTGCATTATTTGTGAAATATGTGACGATATATAAAGAATAATTTAACTTATTTTATAAAATATATGGATTTTAGCAATATTTTATTGTTTTATCTAAAGAATTTGTAGTAAAATATAATAAATTGAATAAATAATGGGTTTACTTTCATGGGGGGGGTTGGAGAGAATGAATAATGGCAACTGCCACATCATTAAAAAATATCGAAAATTGTTAAATATTTCTCAAAAAGAAGCAGCTTGTGGAAGGCTTTCTCATAGCATGATTAGTTTAATAGAAAGTGGGAAAGTTCAACTGACTACAGTAACTGCTATGATTCTTTCTGATAATTTTAATAAAATAGCTGCAGAAAAAGGCATAGAATTAAATTTAACACTTAAAGACCTGTTAGGTAACGGCAGACAAGATTATGAAAGGGATCTTAAAAACACCTTTATATCCTTAGTGGAAGATGGAGGATCTAATGCAGACTACGATAGACTTCTTGTAAAAGCTAAAAAACATAATTGCTTTGAACTTATAGCGGAGATTGAAAAGGCTAAGGGGGACAATTTTGCATTAGCAGATAACTTACATGAAGCTGCAAAAGCTTATGAAAAAGCTTATGAATATTTTAAACTTACTCAAAATCATAAGTGTGAAGTTGAGGTTCTTCTTTTATTGGTAAAACTTTATAATGAGCTTAGCCAATTTGATAAAGCAGAAAACTATTTAGAAAAAATTAAATTAGATGGACTTAAGAAAAGTTTAATTAATTCTTTTTTATTTCAATACAATATTGAGTTGTTAAAAGTTTTAGTTAGTACAAAAAGAAATTCTGAAGGATTGAAGATTATAGAAAGTTTATCTAAAAGCAGAAAGTTCACAAATGCTCAAAAGAAAAAATTTCTTTTATTTAAAGGAATAATCTATATAGATGAGAAAAACTACTCTGGAGCTGTAAATGTTTTAAAATCCTTAGCACTTACTAGTGGTACAAGCCATTATTTAGTGTATCATAAATTGGCCATGGCATATTTTCTTTTGGATAAAAGCAATGAAGGACTAAATTATATTAAACATTGTATAAATTATTTATCTATGAATTGTAATGAAAAAAATACTAAGATTATTATAAAATTAGCTGAGGAATTCGGTAAATATGGTATAGAGAAATACTCTATAAAATACTTTGATTTTGCCTTAACAAACTGCCAATTGTATAAGCAGCAGAAATATAAATTAACCTGCTATAGATCACTTTTTAATATATTTTTGCAGGGCCGTGAGCTTAATTTATTTCAAAAATATGCATTGCAAATAGAAAAGTGTTTATTGGAAAGCAAAGGTAACTGTCAGCATTTAACTGAATATGTTATACTACTAATAAAATATTATTTAAAAACTTCTAAAGAAGATGTGTTAGAACGTTTTATTGAAACCTTAGAAAAAGCAATATAGAAAAATAGAGAGTATACAAGTAAAAGTATTCTCTCTATTTTTTTCTATTTTGAAAATTCCATTTAAAATTGAATATTTCTATCAATAGGCTGAGATAATGAAAGCAAAGTGTCAGTTCTTTCAATACCATTAATTACATGAATTTTGTTTAATATTAAATCTTGAAGGTGGGCTATACTCTTACAAATTACCTTTATAAAAATGGAGTATTCACCGGTAGTATAATGTAATTCTACAATCTCTTTTATCTTTTCCATTTCTTCCACTACATTAGAAAAGGAAGAAGATTTATCTAAGTATATTCCAACAAAACAACAGACATCATAACCGAGTTTAGAAGTATTTATTAATAATTTTGTACCCTTAATTATACCCATGTCCTCCATTTTTTTCATTCTAACATGAATAGTTCCACCACTCACATGACACATTCTCGCAATTTCTAAATATGGAGTTCTAGAGTCATTTATTAAAATTTCAAGTATTTGATAGTCTAATTCATCTAATTGTGGATTTGATGTTAAATTCATAGGATCACCTCATCTGATATGTATTTATATAATTATACCAGAAAATAATGATAATTTGATAATTTTTTAATATTTTTTTGTAAAAGTTATTATTAATACAATGGATATTATCATATTTATAAATATTATTTACATAAAAGCTATTTTGCTATAAAATAATATTATTATGTATACAATAATAAATAAAAAAGGGGGGATAATTTCAAATATGTTTTGGGATATCTTGTTATTAATTTTACTGGGCTTATTTACAATGATTACATTCAACCTTTTATATATATTTGTATTAGATAAGCTTCGAATCAACAAATGGATTGTATTATCACTAGGGGTTATTTTATTTGTTTTATCAACTTTTTTAATGGGAACAAAACTGCATACACTGCTTAAGCTTTTATCCATTGTTATAACAATAATGCCTTTTATGTGGTTCTATAATATTCTTAGTAAGGAGAAGGCCAACAAAAAGACTAAGATCCAGATTAGGCCTAAGGCAAAGCCTAATAGGGTAAAAAACATAAAAAAATAGAAAGGGGAGTAATTCCTCTTTCTATTTTACCTTATATGGATATTTATTATCTGAAATCCATGTTAGTATTTTATCTTAGGCTTCAATATAAATAGGGGAGGTAATTGCCTCCTTATTTTTTTCTAACAAAACATGAGCTACATACCAAGTGTAAGCCTTAGGGCAATCTGCTGAAAAAATAAGGCTCATAGAGTGAGTAGGAATTTCAGCAACTTTCTCCTTAACTGTAACATTGGAATTAGTTATAATTTTCATGCTTTTTACTAAATACTTATCATCTACAGCTAAAATTTTAAAATTTAATTTATTACATTTGTTGCTACTTATAGTATCACCTATTATAGCTTGGTTTATTGAGAAAAATATTCTTAGACTCTTTGAATCTGTAGAATAGGTTCTACCTTTTTTATAAGACTCTAACAAAGATTTGCTGTTTAACTTTTTAGAAAATACTGCCGTAACATTTTCTGTGTCTCCCCAGTTTCTTCTATGATTATCTTGCCCATTGATTGCGGCTAATTTCCATCCTAAATCCAATAATTTAAAATATTGATTGTAATATCGTCTATATTTATGAGGAGGGGAGCCATTTCCTACTTCTATACACTTAATAGTCTTATTTAAATCCAACTGTTCTTTTATCTTATCCACATAAGAACCAGGATGGTTAATAATCCCTATTCCTTTATTATCTTGAATCCATGATAATAGTTCTTTCAAATTTAATTTTTCCCCTATACAATCTTTTGTACTTAAAATATTAATATCAAGCCTAGAGCAGAGTTTGTATTCAAATCCAATAAAAGACAAAAATCCTTTATGCTTTTTTCTAATTTTTTTTAAAAGATCTTTTTGGTGTTGCCAATATGATTTTCCTTTTTTATAATTTTTATTTAAATATGAATTATGATCTGTAATTATTATATAATCCAAGTCATTTCCTATTGCGTGCTTAATAGCCTCTTTAGCGGTACCTTTTCCTGTAGAAACAGAAGTATGACAATGGGGAATACCATAAAACACTTTGTAATTATCATATGGATTGTTTCTGTCTTTTTTCTTTTTGGAACTCACTGAATTTTCTCCTAATATTGATTATACAATTATAATATAAGAAAGGTGACATTTTGATATGATACTTCCAAAGTAGACAGTCTAATTATTTAAAACTAGATAATCTACTTGGAAGTATTTACTATATTAGCTACACCCAGTAGTAGTACCACAATCTAAGCAAACCATACAGGTGCCGTTGCGAACCATTCTTGTACTTGAACAGTTTTTACAGGTAGTTCCGTAAATACGCTCACCTTTTTCTACGACTACTGACGGTTGTTCTATTGTTACATGTTTAGGTTTTACTTGACATCTTGAAAAATCATTAAGTTCAATATCTATAACTTTGCTTATTAAGTCAGATATAGATGTTACATGCTTAATATAAGGATGTCTTTGAACAAAGCCATAAGGTTCATATTTTTGTCCTCTTAACATTCTAGCAATATCCTTTGGAGGTACATGATATTGAAGCATAACAGAAATTGATTTAGATAAGGAATTTAACAATCCTGTTATAATTGTTCCTTCTCTATCTGTAGTTATATAAATCTCGCAAATTCTACCACTTTCATCTCTATTAACAGTAGTATAGATCTTTACATCATCTATTTGAGCAGGGTGGGTTGTACCAGTGCGAATACCTTGTGGTTTGTCCCTCTTTGAGTATACAGAATTAGCCTGTAAGTTCTTTGTATATTTAAGCAGGGCATCATAGGTTAAGCTTTCAAGATTTACTTCCTTACCTTCCTCTAAAGAAGTATTTAAAGGTTGACTAGCCTTGGAAGAATCTCTATATAAAGTTATACCCTTGATTCCTAATTTCCATGAATCTAAAACTACTGTTTTAAAGTCTTCTACTGTAGCATCCTTAGGTAAATTTACAGTTTTAGATATAGCACCAGATATTACAGGAGTTAATGCAGCTATCATTTTAACATGACCTGAAGCTTGTATATATCTAGTTCCAGATCCACATTTATTAGCAGTATCAAAGATAGGTAAATGTTCCTCCTTTAAATGTGGTGCACCTTCTATCTTTCCATCAATAATTTTTTCGTATTCTATAGAACCATTCTTGATCTTTTCGCTTCTTAGTACATAATCTAATATATCTTTAATCTGATCTGCTGTATAACCAAGATTCTGTAATGCTACTTCTATAACAGGGTTAATCACAGTCATGAAACCGCCACCGGATAGTTTCTTATATACTATGTGACTAAAGAATGGCTCAATTGAAGTTGCTCCGCAATCCATGGCGAAAGAAATAGTGCCTGTTGGTGCTATTACAGATACTTGTGCATTTCTATAGCCATATTCCTCACCTGATTTTAAAGCATTTAACCAGGTTTTCTTTAGCCTCTCACTTAGCTTTCCTAAGTTACAATTGTTTAAAGTTTTGTGATTAATTTCTACTGGTTTATAATTTAAACCTTCGTATTCATCTTTTAGAGTCCCAGAAACTCTACAATGGTTTCTAATAACCTTAAGCATATGTTCTTTATTTATTTCAAATTTTTCAAAAGGTTTTATTTTCTTAGACATCATTGAAGAAACTAGGTAGGATTGTGCAGTAAGTAATGAAATTAACCCTGCAGCTAAGTTTCTTGCTTCTTCTGAATCATAGGGATAGCCCATAACCATAAATAAAGAAGCTAGATTAGAAATTCCTAATCCAGTAGTCCTAAACATATAAGTTTTCCTGGCAATTTCCTCTGTAGGGAATTGTCCGAAATGTATGGATGCTTCTAAGATAAACTGTACTAAGGAAACTATATGAATGTAACCCTCCAGGTCAAAGGTCTTATCTTCATTATTATAAAATTTATATACGTTTATAGATGCTAAATTACAAGAAGTATCATCTAAAAAAGCATATTCACCACATGGATTTGTGGAATTTATTCTGTTATAAGGTGCATTATAAACCCCATCCTCACCATTTGGGCATGTGTGCCATGCGTTAAAGGTATCACTGAATTGTGGTGCTGGATCAGCACATTCCCAAGCTGCCTGATTAAATTTATCCCACAGATCCTTAACTTTAACCTCTCTGTTAACAGAAGAGTCCACTCGTCCTTTTAGCTCTATAGTAGCATCAGGATCTTTATCTAAATTCGAAACTTTTTCCATAAATTCATCGCTAAGCCTTAATGAATTGTTGCTATTTTGACCTGAAACAGTTTGATAAGCTTCGCCATCCATATCAGTATCGTATCCCATCTTGGCAAGGGCCTTAACTTTTGCTTCCTCTTTGGATTTCCAGGTAATAAATTCTTCAATTTCAGGATGATCAATATCTAAACAAACCATTTTTGCTGCACGTCTAGTAGTGCCACCAGATTTTATAGCACCAGCATTTCTATCTAAACCTTTTAAAAAGCTCATAAGACCAGAAGAAACACCGCCACCTGACAATTTTTCTCCAATGGATCTAATAGTTGAGAAATTTGTTCCTGTACCAGAACCGCCCTTAAAGAGCTTGGTTTCTGTAACATATTGTTCTGTAATAGAATGTTTACCTAAAAGTTTATCTTCAATGGACAATATAAAACATGCGGAAGCTTGAGTTCTTGAATAAGCATCCTTGGACTTGACAACTTTCTTTTTTTCTGGATCATAGTAGTATGTATCATTAGATTCACCAGTTATGCCATAAGCTAAATTCAATCCTGTGTTAAACCATTGAGGCGAATTGGGGGCATACATTTGAGCTAATAGGGCATACACCATTTCATCGTAAAATATAGCTTCTTCTTCTTCGTTGTCAATAAGTCCTTCATCTATTAAAGCTGCACACCAAAATTTAACCATTCTGTGTGCTAGTAATTTCATACTATTTTCATAATCAACTTCATTAGGAACACCGGCTTTTCTAAAATATTTGGATGCGATTATATCACAGGCGTTTTGTGAATAATGCTCAGGAAACTCTAAATCCTTCATATCTACAATAACTCTTCCGGTTTTATGGTCCTTTAATAATACATCGACCTTTTTCCATTTAAATAAATCGTACACGGTAATAGATTTATTTTTTTCTAGTTCTTTAGTATAATATCTAGTAAGAAAATCTTTTAAACTACTCATGATACACCTCCATACATATTAACCCAATATATAGTATTACGAACTTCAAAAAACACTACATATTGTGTATACAGTATTTATTATAAGTTATTTTTTCTATAATTACAATCATTCTTTAAAGAAAGATTAGAATACTTTGTCTATAAAAGCAAAAACTTAACTATGAATTAAATCAACAATTAATTGACAAGTAAGGAGGATATAAATGTTACATGAGTTTAACAATATGAATCCTAAAGTATCTGAAGGTACTTTTTTGGCTGAAGGGTGTCATATTATAGGGGATGTCACTATAGGAGGTCAATGTAGCATATGGTTTGGTGCTGTTTTAAGAGGTGATGATAACAATATAAAAATAGGGAAGGGGACAAATATACAAGATAATGCGGTGATTCATGTTACAGGGGATACAAACCCTACTCTTATTGGTGATTATGTTACCATTGGACATAATGCAATTATTCATGGGGCTACTATTGGAGACAAATGCCTAATTGGCATGGGGGCCATTATTTTAGATGGATGTGTAATAGGAAAAAACACCATAATTGGAGCTGGTGCTTTAGTAACTGGAGGTAAGGAAATACCTGAGGGTGTATTGTGTTTGGGATCTCCAGCTAAAATAGTCAGAAAGCTAAGAGAAGATGAAATTCAAAAACTTAGTAGTTCGGCAGAACATTATATTAAGTTAGCAGAGAAATATTTAACTAAATCAGATATATAAAATGGAGTGATATTGTGATTAATACAGATGAATTTAAGGACTTATCCCTGGAAGAAAAATATAAGTTAATGCATTTATTAGTGGAAAGTCAGCTAAAAACAGAAAAGGATTTTATAGCCAACCTAAGTAATATTTCTGCAATTATAAAGGCAGGTTTACAAGATTCTAACTGGGTTGGATTCTATTTGTATAAAGATAATCAATTAGTCCTTGGACCCTTCCAGGGCAAGGCCGCCTGCTGCAGAATAGATATAGGAAGTGGAGTTTGTGGGAAAACGGCTCTTTATAGGAAAACTCTACGGGTAGATAATGTTCACAATTTTGAGGGTCATATTGCTTGTGATAGTGCATCTAATTCGGAAATAGTCCTTCCCTTAATAAAAGGAGAAAATTTAATTGGAGTATTAGATATAGATAGTCCAAAATTCAATTGTTTTTCCCAGCTAGACGAAAGATATTTGGATAAAATAGTAAAAACTATAGTAAATTATATTTAATAGGATCACTCCTAAAGGGAGTGATCCTTGCTGTATATATGAAAAGCCTTTCTTTATCTATAAATATCTACAACTAATCCTGATATTTCATCAATAGTGCTAGCTACAGATAAGTTATCAATTTCCTCTTTTAACAAAAGTTCTGTTAGTTCCTCTAACTTTTTATCAATGGTTTCCACAGTGATAAAGTATTGAGTTTGCCAAAAGCTAATATCTTTTCTCACATTATACATATGTTGTAATACAGAATTCAGATATTCTTTTATAAGATTTTTATAGGCCCTAACATCAGCATAACATTTTGTAATTACAAGTCTGGCACCTCTCTTTTTTATGTCCTCTTGCATTTTTTTTAGTTCTTGCTCGCTTCTCTTTTCTCTGGCAAAATTAAAATTCTGTGAAAAATCTTTTTTGAATTCTACATTTTTCTTTTCTTCAGAGACTAGAGGAGATTTTCTGCCAACTCTATTTATTTCCACTAATTATCACCTCTGCTATAAGATTGTTTACCATTTGCTACTTAAGTAATAATTTTATATTGTCATATAAAATTATTATACCTTGCAAAAGCCTTTTAGACAATAAAGGGGAATAAGTTAAGAAAGTGATTTGGCGATAAGAGGTAACAAATAACCTTATAAATATTAAAATATACCTTTACAAAAGGTAAGAAATTATGTATAATAATTATAGAAACAATATTTTTTATTTTGTTTCCAATTTAATTCAAGAATAAACACTTACTAATACAAGTTTTTCTGTAAATATTGTATAATTAATTAACGAAAGAAATTCATAAGGTTTATTTTATTGAAAGGAGGGGGGAAATGAATAATCACTTAATACTTTGGATTATTGTGGGGGTAATTTTTTTAGTTGTAGATTTAATAACTAGCGCTTTTTTATTTGTTTGGTTTACAATTGGTGCCATAGCAGCAATCATTGCAAATTTACTAGGTTTCACATTTGGAGTGCAGCTCTTAACATTTATATTTGTCAGCCTACTATTTACGGCTGTGGGTTACCCATTAATGAAAAATACTATAAAAAAAACAGTAGTCCGAACACCTACAAAGGAAGAAGGATATATAGGTAGAGAGCTTACTGTTGATGAAGACATAAACGAAAGAGCTACTATTAAATTTGACGGGATTTATTGGACATTTAAAAATGAAGGAGACCTAATAAAATCAGGTGACAAAATCAAAATTACTGGAATCGAAGGTAATAAGCTATTAGTTAAAAAGGTATAATAATTTAGGAGGGAATTTACTATGGAAATTTTTATTGGAATTATGTTGGTAATTGTGTTAATTGCCATAATATCATCTATAAAGGTAGTTAATACTGGTTATGTTTATATTCTTGAAAGATTAGGCCAATTCTACAAAGTGTTAGAACCAGGATGGCATTTCACCATACCTTTTATTGATTTTGTAAAACGCAAAATTTCTACAAAGCAACAAATTCTAGATATTGAGCCTCAAAGTGTTATTACTAAGGATAATGTTAAAATTTCTATTGATAATGTAATATTCTATAAAGTAATGAATCCTAAGGAAGCTGAGTACAATATAGAAAATTATACTCATGGTATTATATACTCAACTATTACAAATATGAGAAATATTGTTGGTGATATGACTTTAGATGAAGTTTTATCTGGTAGAGACAGAATTAATTCAAGACTTCTTCAAATTATTGACGAAATAACTGATGCCTATGGAATTAAAATTTTATCTGTAGAAATCAAGAATATAATGCCTCCAGCAGAAATACAGAATGCTATGGAAAAACAGATGAAGGCAGAAAGAGATAAGAGAGCGGCTATATTGCAGGCTGAAGGTCAGAAACAGGCTGAAATTGAAAGAGCAGAAGGTGAAAAGCAGGCTAAAATCCTTACTGCTGAAGCAGAAAAAGAAGCTAATATTAGGAGAGCAGAGGGTCTTAGAGAATCTCAATTACTTGAAGCTGAAGGTAGGGCTAAGGCTATAGAAATTATCGCCCAAGCAGAAGCAGATGCTATTGAAAAAGTTAATAAGGCTATATTAGAATCTGGTACCAACGAAACAGTAATCGCTTTAAAGCAAGTAGAAGCCTTAACAGAAATGTCTAAGAATCCTGCTAACAAATTAATATTACCTAATGAAGCTATTTCATCTTTAGGTAGCATAGCAGCAGTAGCTGATATGTTAAAGAAGTAGCAAAACACGCTTTGTGAATATTAAATTATGCATAATGATACAATGTTTGTCAAATGACGAACGTTGTATCATTTTTTTAAGTTATCATTGACTACATTGCATTTAAGTGATACTATAAAATTAAAGTTGATAAATTAAATAAATATGAATAATTTATCCATATAATCCTGATAATATGGTTCGGGAGTTTCTACAGAAAGCCATAAACTTTCTGGCTATGGGTAAATCCGTGGGTAGTATACTACATATACACCTCTTTTTGTTAACCGCAGGATTTACTCATACTGTGGTTTTATATTTTTTAAGGAGGTTTTATTTATGCAAGAAAAAGTATACCGTATACTAGTAGAAAAAAAACCAGAATATAACGTAGAAGGTGCGCAGCTTTTAAGTGATTTAAAAACCAATTTGCATTTATATAATTTAATTAATGTACGAATAGTAAATCGATATGATGTAGCTGGTTTGACAGAAGATGAATTTGAATATTCTATCAAAACTATTTTCTCAGAAGAAACAGTTGATAATATTTATAGAGATAACATATCTCTTAAGTCTAATGAAGTAGCATTTGCCATGGAGTTTTTGCCTGGTCAATATGATCAGAGAGCAGATTCTGCAATGGAATGTTTACAACTTATCTATAAAAAGAAGGCAATAGTAAGAAGTTCTAAATTAATCATATTAAATGGTTCCTTAAATCAAGAAGATATTGAAAAAGTTAAAAATTATTGTATAAATCCTGTAGACACAAGGGAAGCTACCCTTGATAAATATATGACATTGACAGAAACATACGAAACACCTACCATGGTTCAGACAATAGAAGGATTCGTTAGCTTAGATGTGGAGGAATTACACAACCTTCACAAGGATCTAAATTTGGCCATGACCATAGATGATTTTATAATGTGCCAAGAATATTTTAAGGGTGAAGATAGAGATCCAAGCATAACGGAAATTAGATTACTTGATACCTATTGGTCTGATCATTGTAGACATACTACTTTCCTTACAGAAATTGATGGAGTAAAAATAGAAGAAGGAAAGTACAACTCTTGTATTAGTGAAGCATTCCATGAGTATAAGTCAGGACGAAGTAAAATATATGGAGAAAAACAAAGAGCAATGAGTTTAATGGACATAGCTTTATTGGCTATGAAAGAATTAAGAAGCCAAGGAAAACTAGAAGATTTGGATGAATCTGAAGAAATAAACGCTTGTAGTATAAAAGTTCCTGTTATGGTTGATGGAAAAGAAGAACAGTGGCTAGTAATGTTTAAAAATGAAACCCACAATCATCCTACAGAAATTGAGCCCTTTGGTGGCGCAGCTACATGTTTAGGAGGAGCTATAAGAGATCCTCTATCAGGAAGATCCTATGTTTATCAAGCCATGAGAGTTACAGGAAGTGGTGATCCAAGAACTAGCGTTGAGGATACTTTACCTGGTAAACTTCCTCAAAGAAAAATTACAATAGAAGCTGCTCATGGTTATAGTTCTTATGGTAATCAAATTGGTTTAGGTACAGGAATTGTATCAGAAATATACGATGAAGGTTATGTAGCTAAAAGAATGGAAATTGGTGCAGTTATAGGGGCTGCTCCAGAATCAAATGTAGTTAGACTTAGACCTATGCCCGGGGATAAAATAATTCTTTTAGGTGGTAGGACAGGAAGAGATGGTTGTGGTGGAGCAACAGGTTCTTCAAAAAAACATACAGAAGAATCTATTGAAACTTGCGGTGCAGAAGTTCAAAAAGGAAATCCTCCTACTGAAAGAAAAATACAAAGACTTTTTAGAAATCCAGAAGTGACAAGGTTAATTAAAAGATGTAACGATTTCGGTGCTGGCGGTGTTTCTGTCGCTATAGGAGAGTT
The DNA here is from genome assembly GCA_012523855.1 of Clostridia bacterium. Classification (GTDB taxonomy): domain Bacteria; phylum Bacillota; class Clostridia; order Clostridiales; family Clostridiaceae; genus Clostridium_AU. The sequence goes on along the minus strand of JAAYTB010000102.1, from coordinate 14,668 downwards.
AGCGGAAGGATTAATTATAAATTTAGATAAGGTACCTAAAAAATATGAAGGATTAGATGGTACAGAACTTGCTATATCTGAATCTCAAGAACGAATGGCAGTGGTAGTTGCTGCAGAAGACGTAGATGTATTTGTTAGCTTATCAAGAGAGGAAAACTTGGAAGCAACGGTAGTGGCAGAAGTAACAGACAATAGAAGATTGGTAATGGAATGGAAGAATAAAAAGATTGTTGATATCAGTAGAGATTTTCTTGATACTAATGGAGCAAAATCGAAAACCGACGTAGTAGTTGAAAAAATTCAGGGTTTGGAAGAAGTGTTTGCAAATTCAAGTGTGGGAAAGGACCTTGAAGAAAAGTGGTTTAATAGATTGTCAGACCTAAATGTATGTAGCCAAAAAGGATTAATGGAACGGTTTGACAGTACTATTGGTGCTGGAACAGTATTAATGCCTTTAGGCGGAAAATATCAACTAACTCCATCTGAAGCCATGGTTGCTAAATTGCCAGTTTTATCTGGTGAAACCACTACTGCTTCTATTATGTCTTATGGATTTAATCCTGCAATATCAAAGATCAGTCCCTTCCATGGAGCCCTATATGCTGTAATAGAATCAGTATCAAAAGTTGTAGCAGTAGGGGGAGATTATTCAAAAACAAGACTGACATTTCAAGAATACTTTCATAGACTTGGCAAGGATCCTAAACGATGGGGAAAACCTTTTTCTGCTTTGCTAGGAGCATACTATGCTCAGAAAAGACTTAATATTCCTTCAATCGGTGGAAAGGATAGTATGTCCGGAAGCTTTAATGAGCTAGATGTTCCACCTACTTTAGTTTCCTTTGCTGTAGATGTTTTAAAAGATTGCAGTAATGTAGTTTCCTCAGAGTTTAAATCAAGTGGTTCAAAAGTAATTTTAATAGAAACTAATGTGAAAGAAGATTATTTGCCAGACTTCGAAAACCTAGAAAATAATTTTAATTTGATAAAGAAACTTCAGTCAGAAGGACTAATAAAAGCTTGTTCTACTATTAAAAATGGAGGTATATGTGAAGCTATAAGTAAAATGTGTTTTGGCAACAAAATAGGTTTTGTCTTCACGGATAGTTTAGACCATAATGAATTATTTTCTCTTAAATATGGTTCTTTCATTTTAGAAGTGGATAATAGCTTTAACGAGGAGTTGCTTCTAAAAAACACAAACTATGAAGTTCTAGGCTTTACCGAAGATTCAAACTGTATAAAAGTATATGATGTAAAGTTATCCTTAGAAGCTTTGATTGAACATTGGACCAATCCTCTTAAGAAAGTATTTCCTCATCAAGTTGAGGAAAATATAGAAATATATGAAGAGAAACTTTATGAAAGTAAAACTATTAGAAGCTGTAACGTAAATTTAAAGGGAGCTAGTCCTAAAATTTTCATACCAGTTTTCCCTGGTACTAACTGTGAATATGATTCAGCAAGAGCTTTTAAAAATGCTGGAGGAAGGCCTGTAGTTCAAGTTTTCAAAAATTTAACTACTAAGGATATAGAAGATTCTGTAGCTCTTATGGAAAGGGAGATTAGAGATTCTCAAATTATCATGTTTCCTGGTGGATTTAGTGCAGGAGATGAACCAGATGGTTCTGGTAAATTTATAGCAAACGTATTTAGAAATCCAAAATTAAAAGAAGCAGTTATGGATTTAATCAATAATAGAGATGGATTAATATTAGGAATTTGTAACGGATTCCAAGCTTTAATTAAGTTAGGTTTATTACCCTATGGCGAAATCAGAGAAATTGATGAGAATTGTCCAACGCTAACCTACAACAAGATAGGCAGACATGTTTCCACCATGGTTAATACAAAAATTGTATCTAAATTATCCCCATGGTTTAGTAGTGTAAAAGTAGGTGATATTTATACCGTGCCAGTTTCTCATGGTGAAGGAAGGTTTGTAGCAAAAGAAGATCTTATCCAAGAGTTGTTTGATAAGGGGCAAGTAGCAACACAATACGTTGACTTTGATGGAAATGCAGTAAGTAATATGCCTTTCAATCCTAATGGATCCATGTACGCTATAGAAGGTATAACTAGTGCCGATGGAAGAATATTAGGTAAGATGGGTCATAGCGAACGTATAGGAAAAAATTTATATAAGAACATTATGGGAAATATGGATCAAAAGATTTTTGAATCAGGGGTTAAATACTTTAAATAATGGAGGTTAACATGAAAGTAGCTATAATATTCGGAAGTAAATCTGATAAAGATATAATGAAGGGAGCAGCACAAGCTCTAAAAGAGTTTGATGTTGAATATCAGGCATATATTTTATCTGCTCATAGAGTGCCTGAAAAACTCTTGGAAGTGATTAAAGATGTAGAAGCAGCAGGCTGTGAATGTATTATTGCTGGAGCAGGATTAGCTGCTCATCTTCCAGGGGTAATAGCATCTCATACGAGCAAACCAGTAATTGGAGTGCCAATAAACGCTGCCTTAAATGGTTTAGATTCATTATTATCTATCGTGCAAATGCCCAAATCTATTCCTGTAGCAACTGTAGGTATAAATAATAGTTACAATGCTGGATTATTGGCAGTTCAAATGCTAGCGATTGGAGATGGGGAGCTTTCGCAGAAATTAAAAAAGTATAGAAAAGACATGAAAGCAAAATTTGTTAATGAAAATAATCAGGGGGTTGAGTTTTAATGGCTAAAAAAGAGATGATGTATGAAGGCAAAGCTAAAAAAGTTTTTTATACAGATAAGGAAGATGAAGTAATTGTTTATTATAAGGATGATGCTACAGCCTTTAATGGTGAAAAAAAGGGACAGATTGGTGATAAAGGTGTAATGAATAATACCATAACATCTATGCTCTTTGAATTGTTGGAGCAAAACGGCATCAATACACATTTTATAAAAAAAATTAGCGACAGAGAGCAACTTTGCAAAAAAGTTGAAATCGTGCCGCTTGAGGTTATAGTTCGAAATGTAGCTGCTGGAAGTATGGCAAAAAGATTAGGCCTAGAAGAAGGTATGGAGCTAAATACTACAATTTATGAAATATGCTATAAAAACGATGATTTTGGAGACCCCTTGATAAATGATTATCACGCAGTGGCTATAGGCCTTTCAACTTTTGATGAGTTAGAGAAGATTTATACTATTACTAAGAAAGTTAATGACTTATTAAAGGAATTTTTCTTGAAGTTAGGTATTAAATTGATAGATTTTAAATTGGAGTTTGGCAGATATAAAGGTGATATTATTTTAGCGGATGAGATATCTCCAGATACTTGCAGATTTTGGGATGCAGAAACTAATGAAAAATTGGATAAAGATAGGTTCAGAAGAAACATGGGCAATGTAGAGGATGCCTATAAGGAAATATTGAATAGAATTTCTAAGTCTAATTAAGTGAAAGGATTATAATTATGTATAGTGTAGAAGAAGATAAAATTAAGGATGAATGTGGAGTGTTCGGTATATATTCCAACGAAGGACTGGAAATTGCCCCTTTGACTTATTACGGACTGTACGCACTGCAACATAGAGGACAGGAAAGTGCTGGTATTGCTGTATCTGATGGTGACCATATTCAAGTATACAAGAATATGGGTCTAGTCTGTGATGTTTTTGACGAAGGTTCTTTGAGTAAACTTACTGGGAGAGCAGCTATAGGTCATGTTAGGTATTCAACAACAGGTTCAAATAATCATACTAATGCTCAACCTCTTTTGTCCCAATTTAAGCTTGGCTCAATATCTATTGCCCACAATGGAAATCTTGTTAACTCAGACGTAATTAGAGAGCTTCTGGTGGATGCAGGCTGTATATTCCATACTTCCGTTGATACAGAGGTAGTTCTTAACTTAATTGCTAGAGGAGCAAATAAAGGAATTGAAAATGCTGTCTTCGATTCTATTCAGGCAATTAAGGGTTCCTTTGCTATTGTAATGTTAGTTAAGGATAAATTGATTGGAGTTAGAGATCCCAATGGTATAAGGCCTTTATGTATAGGAAAATTAAACAATAGCTATATACTGTGTTCTGAAAGTTGTGCTCTAGATGCAATAGGGGCAGAATTTATAAGAGATGTTAACCCTGGAGAAATAGTAATAATAGATGATAGTGGCATAAAATCCTTAAATCCTGGAGAAAGAACTAAGTGTGCAACTTGTTCCTTCGAGTATATATATTTCGCAAGACCAGATAGTATTATTGATGGTATTGATGTTTATGAAGCTAGATTTAAGGCTGGTAAAATCTTATATGAAGAATGTCCTGTAGAAGCAGATGTGGTGGTAGGGGTTCCTGATTCCGGAATGGCAGCAGCTGCTGGCTACGCAGAAGCATCAGGTATTCCCTTTGACATGGGCTTTATAAAAAACAGATATGTAGGAAGAAGCTTCATTGCTCCTACTCAAGAGATGAGAGAAAAAGCTGTAGCTATTAAACTGAATCCTTTAAAGGTAAATATTCAAGGAAAAAGAGTTGTACTAATAGATGATTCTATAATTAGAGGAACTACAAGCAGGAGGTTAGTGGATCTTCTACGAAAGGCTGGAGCTACAGAGGTTCATTTTAGAGTATCTTCACCAGTAGTAAAATATCCTTGCTATTTTGGAATAGATATGCCTTACAGAAAAGATCTAATAGGTGCTAATTCTACAATAGAAGAAATTAGGCAAGAAATAGGTGCAGACTCTTTACAGTATATTAGTATGGAGGGGCTTCTAAATAGTTTTCAAAGGCACCATAAATTTTGTCTCGGCTGCTTTAATGGTGAATATCCAATTTCCACGCCTATAGAAACCCTAAAAGAAAGATTAGAAAGGTAGGTATTTGAATGATTACTTATAAGGATTCCGGTGTAAATATTGAAGAAGGCTACAGGTCTGTGAAACTGATAAAAGAACATACAGCCAAAACCATGCAACCTTATGTTCTTAATAATATAGGCAGTTTTGCCGGTATGGTAGAAATCCCTGAAGGCTATAAAAAACCGGTTTTAGTATCTGGTACCGATGGTGTTGGTACCAAGCTAGACATAGCTTTCAGAATGAAAAAGTATGATACTGTAGGGATAGATTGTGTGGCCATGTGTGTTAATGATATATTGTGCCACGGAGCAAAACCTTTATTCTTCTTAGACTATATAAGTTGTGGTAAATTAGAGGCTGAAGTTGCCGCTGATTTAGTTAAGGGTATTGCAGATGGATGTTTGGAAGCTAATTGTTCCTTAATCGGTGGTGAGACAGCTGAGATGCCTGGTTTCTATTCTGAAGGGGAATATGATATGGCAGGATTTGCTGTAGGTATTGTAGAGAAAGATAAGATCATAGATGGAAGCAGTATAAAAGATGGCGATATTCTCATTGGTCTTGCTTCCTCTGGCCTTCACAGTAACGGTTATTCCTTAGTTAGAAAGATTATTCCCCAATTAGATCTTAGCTTTAATGGGGCCGCAATAGGGGAAACACTTCTAACACCTACTAGAATATATGTAAGATCAACTTTAGAGCTACTAAAGCATTTTAATATTAAAGGAATGGCTCATATAACAGGCGGTGGCTTTGTTGAGAATATTCCAAGAATGTTTAAAGATAAGTTTACCGTAGAAATTAACTCAAAAGCTTATCCTATGCCAGAAATATTTAAGTATATTAACTCATTAGGAATTGATATCAACCATATGTATAACACCTTCAATATGGGGATAGGATTTGTTCTATGTGTTTCACCTCAGGATTCAGATAAAATAATTAAGGCCCTAGTATCTATAGGAGAACATGCTTACAAAATAGGCACAGTTTCCGCTGGAGGTGAAGGTGTTTGTATAAAATAGCAGTATTAATATCTGGTAGTGGTTCAAATTTACAAGCTATAATAGACAATATAGAAAAGGAAAAATTGAATTGTAGTATAGAATGTGTAATAAGCGATAGACCAGATGTTTATGGGATAAAAAGGGCAGAAGAAAAGGATATTAAAAGTTACATTTTAGACAAAAATATATATAAAACAGATTTATCAGATATCATTTTAGAAATTGTAGATGATAAAGTGGACTTTATAGTTTTAGCAGGATTTTTATCTATTTTAAAAGGGAAAATACTGGAGAAGTTTAATAATCGTATAATTAATATCCATCCTTCCTTAATTCCTAGTTTTTGTGGAGCAGGCATGTATGGCATTAAAGTTCATGAAAATGTAATAAAATCAGGAGTGAAAGTATCAGGTTGCACCGTGCACTTTGTTGATAAAGGAACAGATACAGGTCCAATTATACTTCAAAAGGTTGTTCCAGTTTACTTTGAGGATGACCCTTACACTCTTCAGAAAAGGGTTTTAGAACAAGAGCATAGAGCATTACCAGAAGCTTTAGACTTATTGTTTCAAGGTAAGGTGTCCATTATAGATAATAAGGTTCAAATAATTTAGTTTATTTTGGTTAGCTGTAAAAAATACAAGGTCATACAGCTACAATGCCTTCCAAACATTAAGAGAGGTGTTTTTTATGAAAGTTTTAGTAATAGGCTCTGGCGGTAGAGAACACGCTATAGCCTGGAAGTTAAGCCAAAACAACAGTGTGAAAACTGTTTACTGCGCTCCAGGTAATGGGGCCACCTATGGTGAAAATAAATGCATAAATGTTAATCTAAATACTATTGAAGAACTAAAGAACTTTGCCAAGGAAAATAGTATAGATTTAACAGTAGTAGGACCAGAAGAACCCCTTACAAAAGGTATTACTGATGAGTTTAAAGCTCTAGGGTTAAAGATTTTTGGTCCGTCAAAGGAAGCAGCAAAACTAGAAGGTAGTAAGATATACGCTAAGAACTTTATGAAAAAATATGGAGTTAAAACTGCAGAATACGAAGTCTTTACAGAATATGATCCAGCAGTGAATTATGTTAAGAATTGTAGATACCCTGTAGTTATAAAAGCTGATGGTCTAGCTGCAGGTAAAGGTGTAGTTATATGTAATAAGGAAGAGGAAGCTGTAAAGGTTCTTGAAGATTTTATGTTAAATAACGCTTTTAACGGTTCCGGCAAAAATGTTGTTGTGGAAGAATTCTTAGAAGGAGTTGAAGCTTCTATACTATCTATTACAGACGGAGAAGTAATCTTACCCTTTATATCAGCCAAGGATCATAAACAAATATTTGATAAAAACCTTGGTCCTAATACTGGAGGCATGGGGGTAATAACACCTAATCCATATTGTTCTGATGAAGTCCTTGAAAGTTTCAAAAATGATATCATGTTACCTACTTTAAAAGGAATTCAAGCAGAGGGGTTAGATTATATAGGAATAATTTTCTTTGGTATTATGATTACCAAAAATGGTGTCTATAATTTAGAATACAATGTACGGTTGGGTGACCCTGAAACACAGGCGGTTTTACCTTTAATGGAAAGTGATTTACTAGATCTATTAAATAGTGCTATTAATAAAGATTTAAAAAATTACAATATAGAGTGGAAAAAAGTACATAGCTGCTGTGTTGTTGCAGCATCTGATGGCTACCCAGGTGAGTACAAGACTGGCTTACCTATTGAAATTAAGGAATTAACTGAAAGTAAAGTTTTTGGGGCAGGGGTAGCTGAAAAAGATTCTAAATTATATACTTCTGGCGGTAGAGTGTTAGCGGTAACAAGCACTGCTGATACTTTAGAACAAGCCATTGAAAAGGCTTATAGAGATATCAAGAATGTGGACTTTGAAGGTATTTATTACAGAAAAGATATAGGTACTCTTTATTAAACTAATACTATTCTTTATTCCCTTAATTTTTAATAGTATAATAATGATTGTAATCTATAAACAAGGGGAGAATAGAATGAATTTAAGCGGGAAAATAGCAATAGTCACTGGTGGTTCACGGGGCATTGGCAGAGCTATAGCCACCACACTTTCTAAATACGGGGCAAGTATTGTTATTACATATTCAAAGGATGAAGAGGGGGCAAAAGATACATTAGATTCTATAAAAAAGAATGGAGGCTACTGCTTAGCACAACGTTTTGATGTTAGCAGTTATGGAGACTGCGACAAAGCTGTACAGTCTGTTATAGATACCTTTGGTAAGGTTGATATACTAATAAACAACGCTGGCTTATCAAATATTGGGTTGTTTATAGATGCTGATGAAGTTTTATGGAATAGATTAATTGATGTTAATATTAAAGGTGTATTTAATATGACTAAATGTGTACTCAATAATATGCTAAAAAACGGTAGTGGTACCATTCTCAATATTTCATCAATTTGGGGCGTAAATGGGGCTTCTTGTGAAAGTATTTATTCAGCTACAAAAGGTGCCATTAATTCTTTTACCAAAGCTCTAGCTAAGGAAATGGGGGCAAATGGTATAAGAGTCAATGCTATTGCACCTGGTGTAATAAATACTGGAATGAATAGCTGGCTGTCTTCTGAGGAAGAAGAAGAGCTTACTAACTCTATACCTATGGGGTGTTTTGGGGCAGCTAATGATATTGGGGATCTAGCAGCTTTTTTATGTAGCGAAAAAGCTAAATATATTAACGGACAAACAATTGTAGTTGATGGGGGCTTAATATAAAATTAAAAGTTACAGTCTTACAGTTTGGAGTTATACATAATATTTTTAGAGACTTTCTCTGTCATTAAAAAGGAGGAAGAAGAATTTTAGAAATTCCTCTTCCTTCTTTCATATTTAGATTATTTAGCATTTGTTTTATTAAGAGTAAAAAAGAAACATACTCCTAGTTTAGTATTTTTTACTCCGAAAGTACTATTGTGCATCAATAAAATATTTTTTACTATAGATAAGCCTAAACCAGTACCACCGGCAATTCTATTTCTTGATTTATCGGCCTTGTAAAATCTATCCCATATATTTTCTAAGTCACATTCAGCTAAATGTTCACCTTGGTTTTCAATTTCTACTTTGCAAGATTGCTGTTCATCCCTTAGTTTAATATTAACTACTCCATTTTCAGGAGTATGCCTTATAGCATTAGTTAAGAAATTTGTTATCACTTGTTCAATTCTTAAGTAATCAGCGAAAACGGTAACCTCCTTTGCCAAAGATTCCTGCACCTTAATATTCTTTTGCTGAAAAAATTGCTTGTTTTTATTAATACATTTTTTCATCAATTCATCTATATGAAATGGTTCTGCTTCCATTTTGAAATTTCCACTCTCTAATTGAGACAGGTCAAGCATGTCAGATACTAAGGCATTCATCTTACTTGCTTCATCCATTATCACATCCAAATAAAACTCTCTAGAATCATCGTCAGCTACATTATCCTTTAAACCTTCAGCGTAACCAGAAATAATAGATATAGGTGTTCTTAGCTCATGAGATACACCAGCCACAAATTCCTTTCTCATTTTATCTAGCTTTCTCTCTTTTTCTATATCTTGTTTTAATTTAATATTCTTTTGTTGTAACTCCGTTAAGGCGCTATTTAGTCGATAACTTAAGAAATTCAAGGTTTTAGCTAGATTACCAAGTTCATCATCGCTATTAACATCACATTGTTGGGAAAAATCCATTTCACTAATTCTCTTTGCACTGTTATTTAATTTTATTAACGGCTTACTAATCATATTAGCGTATATTATAGACAGAATAATTACAATTATTAATGCTCCTATAAATATATAGATGTAGAATTCTTTTATAATTTCAGAAGCTTCTTCAATAGGTTGAAGGGAAGAAACTGCTAAAATAATATTTTTATTATTTTCCCTACTGGTAGGTGAAATGCAGACTATATTATTTATATCAAAGTCCGGATTGTAATAAATAGTTGTTTTATTCTTCTTTAGTTCTAAGATATCATTAAAAGCTTGAGAATCTAATATCCATTCTTGAAAGATTCTATTTATAGTACTTTTCTTACTAGAATCCTCATCTATTTTACTATCACCGATTGATCTAACCTGGCCAGATGAATCTATTATAATTATTTTTGCATTATTACTTTCTTCGAATTGCCTCATCATATAATACAAATTAAAATCATTTATATAACTTTGACTATAGAGACCATTAAATCTTTCTATATTTTTCTCAAAACGTTTAATTTTTCTCTTAATATAGAAGCTTTCAAAGGATATGCTCTGAAAGTAAATTATTGCAGATATAAAAATAATTAAAATTACAAAGGTTATTATAAAAAGTTTTTTCCACAGCTTATTTTTCACTTTTCCACCTCGAATCTATAACCACTACCTCTTATTGTAGTTATTAGGTAGGCTTTATCTTTTAGTTTTTCTCTTAATCTTTTGATATTAGTATCTACAGTTCGAGTATCACCGTAATAGTCTATGCCCCAAACATTATCTAATATTTGATTTCTAGTCAAAGCTATACCGCTATTTTTAACCAAATATAACAACAATTCATACTCTTTTGGAGATAATATAATTTCCTCTCCATCTACTGTTACCCTATGAGATAACTCGTCTATGTATAAACCGTTTATATCCATACTTGAAGAGTTATTCTCTTTAAAAGGCTCAGATCTTTTTAACAATACTTTTATTTTTGCTACTAAAACTTTTGGACTAAATGGTTTTGTTACATAATCATCAGCGCCAATATCATAGCCTAATAGCTTATCATCCTCTTCAGACCGTGCTGTGAGAATAATAATAGGAACATTTGAAGTTTTTCTTATAGTTTTACAAACTTCCCAACCATCCATATAGGGCATCATTATATCTAATACGATTAAATCAACTTTTTCCTTATTAAAAATGTCTATAGCTTCTATACCATTGGAAGCTTCTAAATATTTAAAACCTTCTTTTTTAAGATAATCACTAAGTAAAATCCTCATTCTTTTTTCATCTTCTACCACTAATATTGTTTTATTCATAAACATCACCCCATATATCAATCTAATGTAAAATTAACATAATACAAGGCGTATTTCAAATAGTTTATATTAAATAGAACTAAATACAATTTAGATGAAATAGCTTAATTGACTGTATCAATTACTGATTTCCATTAATAAACTATAGTAAAAAACTATAGATAATGGAATGGTGAGGATATGAATACATTAAGAAATTACTTTAGAAAAATTCATCGCATGAGCTTGGCAGAAATACACAATAGTTTTCAATACCTTGGGGAAGGTATAAGTAGAATTGCATATGCTATTGATGATTATTGGGTAGTAAAAGTGGCAAAGGGTATGGAAGGCTTGTATCAAAACAAGGTTGAATTATATGTATATAAACATGCGGAGCCAAGGTTTAAAAAGTTTTTATGCCCTATAGTTTGGCATAAGCCAGACATGATTTTCATGCCTAGGGCCATACCATTATCAAAGATTTATAAAGGCAGTAAGGTGAATTTAAAAACTATTCGTCCAGAACCCAATGCCTATAAGGATCTATTGACTTTTACTAAAAAGTTTTATATGCTTTTCGAAGATATAGAATCTACAAGTTCATGGGGATTAATTAATTCAGTTCCGGTACTAATTGATTATGGATGTACCGAAGAAGAAGGAGATGCTTTCTACGATAGTATATAGGTGCTTTACGCACCTTTCAATTATTATCTAATAAATCTAATAGAGGTGAATTTATGCGAAAAGTTTATGCTGACAATGCTGCTACCACTTATCCGAAGCCTCAGCAAGTTGGTGACAGTTTATTAAATTACATAAATAATATAGGAACTAATCTATCTAGGGGAAATTACGGGGACTCTTATTCTACTGCAAGAGTAGTCTTTGAAACTAGAGAATTACTGTGTGAACTATTTAATTTTAATAACCCTTTAAACGTAATTTTTACATGTAATATAACTGAAAGCTTCAATATAATAATTAAAGGATTTCTTAAAAGGGGAGACCACGTGATTATTAGTTCCATGGAACACAATGCGGTAGTTCGACCATTGCATTCAGTTTCAAAGAATGGGGTAGATTACACCGTCCTCCCGTGTGACAAAAAGGGGAAACTGAATGCTAAGCAAGTTGAAAAGTCCATTAAAAGTAATACTAGATTAGTTTTAATAAATCATGTTTCTAACGTTTTTGGTACTATACAAAACATTGAAGAAATAAGTGACATTTGTAGAGTAAAACATATACACTTGGTGATAGATAGTGCTCAAAGTGCTGGACTGCTACCTATTGACTTTCAAAAGTTGAATTTAAGTGCTCTACCCTTTACAGGCCATAAGGGTTTGTTAGGTCCTCAAGGCACAGGAGGAATTCTTTTTAGAGAAGATTTTGCCTCTCTAGTTAATCCTTTTAGAGAAGGAGGCACAGGAAGTTTTTCAGAAGAGGAATTTCAACCAGAAATAATGCCGGATAAATTTGAAAGTGGTACTTTAAATATTCCGGGAATCTTCGGACTGAATGGAGGTTTAAAGTACATTAAAGAAGTTGGATTGGATACTATTTGGCAGCATGAACAAGAATTAAGCAAACTATTCATAGAGAATATTCTAAATATTAAAGGTATTACTCTCCATGGTATTAATTCTCTAGAAGATAGAACAGCTGTTTTTTCTCTGACCTTTGATAATTTAGATAGCGCTGAAGCAGGCTATTTATTAGACAGCCAATTTGGTATTATGACCAGGACAGGTATTCACTGTTCTCCATTAGCCCACAAAACTATGAGGACCTTTCCTGAAGGCACTGTACGTTTCAGTTTCGGCTTATTTAATACAAAGGAAGATATTGACTATATTTCAAAGGCTCTTCAACAGCTTTCTAGAAAGTAATTTTTTTAGTAAAAGCTCGGCTATACCGAGCTTTTACTTATGTTAAACTATCCAGCTGTTCTTCCCTATGCTTTTGTTTTTCAATAGTGTTTTGCAAGGTTTCCCTATCCATATGATCCTTATTATGATTTAAATAGCCTTCAGTATATTCGAGATTTCGTTTCAAGTTATCAACTTCATCATTTCTATGCTCTCCGTAAGCAATGATATTTTTTAAATTATCAATTTCTTCTTCTCTCTTTCTTTGAACTTGCTCTGCATTTTCTAAGTTTCCAGGGTCTGATATATCGCTATGTTGCTCTAAATGTCTTTCAGTTCTAGTGTGTTTTTCAACTAAATTAATTAACTGATCAACTCTATTAGCTTGTTCTCTTTTCTGACCTTTATCCATCATTAAGCACCTCCTCAAATTCTTCATTATTATTTTGTGATTATACTTATTATAAATTCAATGAAAATTAATGATATAATCATAAATAATGGTTTTAAAATTAAAATTAACAGTGTAAACTAAAATAAATTTAAATCCTGTTAAGAGGTGAGAGTATGTGTGGTAGATATTTCCTTGCTTTAGAAATTGATCAAGTAATTAAGAGCTATAATATAAAAGAAAAGATACTTGGTGGCATACAAATAGGTGAAAATTTTCCTGGCAGCAATATTCCTGTAATTATTAGGAAGAAAGGTGAAACTTTTCTTACAAATATTCTATGGGGAATAAAGTATTTAAACAAGAATATAATAAATGGAAGGTTTGAGACTGTAGAAGAAAAGCCTTTGTTCAAAGGATTGCTAGAATATAAGAGATGCATAATTCCAGCTAGTTCATATTTTGAATGGGCACAGAAGGGTAAGGTTAAGGAGAAAATGGAAATTTCTATTAATGATAGTAACTTAATTTCCTTAGCTGGCATCTACGGTAATTTTAAGGACAAAAGTAATAATTTCTATGAATCTGTAGTCATCTTAACTGTTCCAGCAAAAGATATTGAATCTATACATCCTAGAATGCCTCTGATAATTAATAAGGACTTGATCGAATACTGGTTAGATCCATCTAAAAGTAAAATTGATAAAACCTTAGTCCTTGAAAAACATTATAATCATTGTTTTGTAAGAAACAATTGTGAAAATGTAGAACAAATAAGCTTTTTATAAATACTATAGAGGATTAAAAATCCTCTATAGTATTTCTGTTTCTATATGTGTTATGTATGCGTCTGAGATATTTTCAATGTAGTTAATTACTTTTTGAATTACACTATCTCCATAACTTGTAGAGTTACTAACACTAGCCACACCTAGAACTATTGAGTTATGTAAGTCTAAATCTTCAATTTCGCTTATAGAAACATTAAATTTATTAGAAACCTTATCAATTATTTTATTAACCACCATTCTTTTTTCTTTTAATGAGTGACACCAATCTGCTTTTAGTTTAATTTTAGCAGTAGCTATTATCATAAAATACCTCCAATATTTAAATATTCATTTATATAATAGTATAAACAATTTACATAAAATAAACTAGAATATGTTAAAATGGCGAACATTATAAAAAAAATAAAAAATATTGTTTTGACATATGCAAATGAATTGACAAGTTTGTTTTATTTTGATAATATTAACTCATCAAGAGGATATTCTCAAAATAAAATACTAATACTCATATAATTTCGAAAATATGGTTCGAAAGTTTCTACAAAGCAACCTTAAACTGCTTAACTATGGGTGAATTTGATGTTTTTATTAAAATAATACGAATAGCCGTATTATAAAAGTTTGATTAAAAACACATAATTCTACTTATAGGATTATGTGTTTTATTTATTAAAGGGGAGGATTACAAATGAATAACTTTTTTAAACTGGAAGAAAATAATACTACAGTTAAAACGGAAGTAATAGCCGGTATTACTACATT
>JAAYTB010000101.1 GCA_012523855.1 Clostridia bacterium | reverse complement strand
TAGAATTTTTCAATTCTATGCCTATCGCTAAATAATTTTTTCAAGCTTGCGCTTGTCAAAAGAATCGCTGACCATGATTTATTCTGTAAAGAATTATCATTAACCTCTGTTCAATTTTCAAAGACCATGCCGTTCCTTGACGGCTTATTCATAATAACATTCCTGTTGACCTTCTGTCAAGACCTTTAAAAAATTTTTATTGAAACTTTTTTGTCTTGAAAACCTTTGTGGCCAACAACATGATTTATAATATCACATTCTTTTTTTTATACAATTCAACTATTAACTGTTTCAATAAATTATCCTTTATTTACGCTGACTTTCTTTTATTTTTGACAGCTTTCTACTAAAGATACACCAGGTATTGTTGTTAGTCCAAGGCAAAATCATAACATATATAATCATTAATTTATGGTGATAAAAGTTTCCCTGTTTGCCTATATATTATGTCCAGAATAATGACTTTATATAACACTTCCTAGAGTTTTCCCTACACTATCATTAATAACAATCCCAGCTAACTTATCATAAGGAGTTTTCGACTTATTAATTAATATCAGATCTTTGCCATTAAAATAGCTTATTAAGCCTGCTGCAGGATATACTGTAAGAGAAGTACCGGCTACTATTAATACTTGGCACTTTTGTATATAGTCTATTGACTTATATAAGATACCCATATCTAGGCTTTCTTCGTACAATACAACATCCGGTTTTATAATATTACCACAGTCATCACATCTAGGTACCTCTTCAGACTTAATCACATAATCTAAAGAAAAGAACTTACGGCACTTGGTGCAATAGTTTCTATGAACAGAACCATGTAATTCTAAAACTTCTTTGCTACCAGCGCTCTGATGGAGACCATCTATGTTTTGTGTTATTACAGCCTTTAGCTTTCCCATTTTTTCAAGCTCAGCCAAGGCTAAATGTGCATCATTTGGTTTAGCATCTGTATAAATCATTTTGCTCTTATAAAAATCATAAAATTCCTTTGTATGGTCCATAAAAAAACTATGGGACAAGATCTTCTCAGGAGAATAGTTCATTTTAGTTTTTTCATTATAAAGACCGCTAGCACTTCTAAAATCAGGAATCTTTGATTCTGTAGATACCCCCGCTCCTCCAAAGAAAACAATGTTGTTTGACTCCTTTATTACCTTTCTTAACTTATCTAAGCTCATATTATCACCTCTCTCTATACTCATATAAATTATACCATTATTATATGTTTTCTTCCTAGATTACAATATAATTATCCCAGTCCCTTCGTTATATTATCTTATTATGGCCAATAGAATATTATATATAGATATTCTATTTTACCTACTAAAATTTATATGTATAGAATTTTTCTTTTATATGTTTACTAGTCTGCAAATAGACTTTAGCTAGCAAATAATTTTTCGGAGGTGATTGATTTGTTTTTCCTCTTCCTATTGGCCCTTTTAATAGCTGCTGGGGAGTATCTTTATTTTGTATCAAAATTAGAAAATCAACGGCGAACTATATTGCTCCTTACAAGACAAAATGACGGACTTAAAAGAAAGGCCTCCAAAAAAAGTAGTAGTTTCTCCACCGTTAATATAAATTACTCAACACCTTCCTACCGAAGCGGGTATACTAAGGATAATAGTTATATCTTCTTAAGCCCTTTAGATAATTCTCCTGTAGTCTATCATTGTGCTAAAACCATAAAAACCTCTATTCTAGACAAGGCAGAAGTCTTAAACAAACAATGGTACCTGGTGTCTATCCCCTCTACAAATAATAATATAATTAAAGGTTGGATGAAGGAATGTGATATTAAATTTATTGTAGATGAAGCTTCTGCTAATGGATAAGAATCAAGATTTTTAAAGAAAAAGGCTTCTTCACAGCACTGCTGCGAAAAAGCCTAAATTTCCTCTATAATTATCGATTAAACCAAAATTTCTACTCCGCTTTCTGTAACTACTATAGTATGTTCCCACTGAGCAGACAATGATCCATCCCTAGTTACTACTGTCCAATCATCTTCAAGAACCTTACATTCAGGTCCCCCTTCATTAATCATAGGTTCAACAGTGAATACTAAACCTGGCACAAGAAGCATACCCTTGCCTCTTCTAGCAAAGTGGTCTACATGTGGATCTTCGTGGAAGCTCCTTCCTATACCGTGTCCACCGTACTCTCTCACAACGGAATATCCATTTGCTTTTGCATGTTCTTCTACAGCTCTTCCTATATCGTAAAGATCCCCATAAGGCTTAACTGCATCAATTCCAATTTCCATGCACTCCTTAGCTACTTGCACAAGTTTAGCGGCCTTCTCTTCAACCTCTCCAACCATAAACATTCTACTAGCGTCAGCATAGTAGCCGTTTAATATAGTTGTTACATCAATGTTTATTATATCTCCATTTTTTAAGGTAGTATCATCAGGTATACCGTGACAAATAACCTCATTTATAGATGTGCAAACACTCTTAGGAAAACCTTGATAATTTAATGGAGCGGGAATTCCTCCTAGTTCTATGGTGTAATTGTGAACCCACTGGTTTATTTCTTCTGTAGTAACCCCTTCTTTAATTAATGAGCCTACATTATCAAGGACAGCCTTAGTAATTTCAGCACTCTTTCTAAGACCATCTAATTGTTCCTTTGTTTTCAAAAGCTTTCTATGAGGTATTATATATCCTTGTCCGGCATACTCATTAAGTTTTAGATCTTGATCTAAATGGCATTTTTTATACTTTAAGCCACTGCCACACCAACATTCGTCGTTTCTACTTAGTCTTCGCATAATTACACTTCCTTTTACTTCTCTATTAATATATTATTAGTCACAATTGTTAATTACATTTATTATTTTAACACATTTTTAATCCTATAGACACTTTAGCCTATAATATACTTCTAATTAAGGCTAATATAGTTTCCACTTTTCCTTAAAGCCAAAGAAAGCTCCACATACCCCTCCTGCTATATGAGTAAGCTGAGATATATTGTCCTGAATAAAGAGACCTTCTACAATTTCTCGTCCAATAAATATAACTACAACTAATATAAATGTTAGAGGAATCTTTCCCCTCTCTATATTAACAAAGGAACCTAGTAAGATCATCATAAATGCAATGCCACTAGCTCCAAGCAAAGCTGTCTTGAAGAATAATATATTAAAAATTCCTGTTACAGCTGCTGTAATTAAGATCATCATTGCTATTGAACTGGAACCATACTTCTCCTCCAGCATAGGACCTATTAGTAATATAATTAAAAAATTATTGAAAAAGTGTGCTAAATCAGCATGGCCTAGCACATGGCCAAATAATCTTATATAGAAAAATAAGTCTGCCAAACTACTTCTATATACAGAAAATAATAGATAGGTAGATTGCATCTTTGTCAAATAACCTAATGCAAGGACTATAAGGGATAAAAAGGTGAAAGTAAGTATAACAGGTGAATTATATTTTATCCGTTTTATCATTTAATATCGCTCCTTCATAAGATAAATGGATTATTTATAGTATTAAGGTAAGTTTTAGACAATATAGTATCTTAAATATATCACAATTCATTTCCATTTCAAGTTTATTCTAAAAAGATCCTGTATTTTCAATCATATAGTATAAATCTTACGTTTCTTCCATCCTTGTAAGAATTTTATTTGATTTTTTCCAAAAACCTCTTGACATTTATCAAAAGTTATATAATAATTAATATCAACGGATAATAATTATCGCTTAATTATCTACATAAAACTTAAGAAAAAAATTATATAATATAAAAATATTTTTAGGAGGTAGATTTATTATGTCATTAGTAGGAACAGAGGTAAAGCCATTTAAAGCTTCAGCTTACCATAACGGAGAATTTATTGAGGTTACAGAAGCAGATTTTAAAGGAAAGTGGAGTGTAGTTTGCTTTTATCCAGCAGATTTCACATTTGTTTGTCCAACAGAACTTGAAGATCTACAAAATAATTACGCAGCACTAAAGGAACTTGGAGTAGAAGTATATTCAGTTTCAACAGATACTCATTTCACACATAAGGCATGGCATGATAGTTCAGAAACTATTGGAAAGATTACTTATGTTATGATTGGTGACCCTTCACACGTAATATCCCGTAATTTTGATGTACTAATTGAAGAAGAAGGAGTTGCTGATCGTGGTACTTTCATCATCGACCCAGATGGAATAATTCAATCTGTTGAAATTAACGCTGGAAATATAGGTCGTGATGCAAGCGCACTTATTACTAAAATCAAGGCAGCACAATATGTTAGAAATAATCCTGGAGAAGTTTGCCCAGCTAAATGGAAGGAAGGGGCTGCAACACTTAAGCCAAGTCTTGACCTTGTAGGAAAGATTTAAGAGGTATAGTATGATATTAGATGCAGATATAAGATCTCAACTTTCCCAATACCTCCAACTGATGGAGGGGCCTGTGCTGCTAAAAGTCAGCACTGCTTCGGATAGTATCTCTAATGACATGGTGGCGCTAGCAAATGAGCTAGCCTCCATGTCCCCTTTTATTAAAGTAGAAAAAGTTCAATTAGAGAGAACTCCTAGCTTTAGTGTAAATAAGCCAGATTATGATCCAGGAATAACCTTTGCCGGCATACCATTAGGCCATGAGTTTACATCCCTAGTATTAGCCTTGCTGCAGGTTAGCGGAAGAGCCCCAAAGGTTGAAGAGAAAGTAATTGATAGGATTAAGAATATTAAAGGACAATATAATTTTGAAACTTATGTTAGTTTGAGCTGCCATAACTGCCCTGATGTAGTTCAGGCTCTAAACCTAATGGCCATTCTAAATCCTGGTATTACTCACACTATGATTGATGGAGCTGCCTTTAAAGAAGAGGTAGAAAGCAAAAACATATTAGCTGTTCCAACAGTTTACTTAAATGGGGAAGCCTTTGGCAGTGGTCGTATGACCCTAGAGGAAATTCTTAATAAGATAGATAATTCTACAGACATATCTAACTTTGAAGATAAAGACCCCTTTGATGTGCTAGTTGTTGGAGCTGGTCCTGCTGGAGCCAGTGCTGCTATCTATGCTGCTCGTAAAGGAATCCGTACTGGTATTGTAGCAGAGCGCTTTGGCGGTCAAATTCTTGACACTCTAGGTATTGAAAACTTTATTGGCACAAAATATACTGAAGGCCCAAAGCTGGCAGCAAGCCTTGAAGAACACGTTAAAGACTATGACGTAGATATTATGAATGGTCAAAGAGCCAAAAACCTAACTAAGAGCGACCTTTTTGAAGTTGAACTAGAAAATGGTGCTGTAGTAAAAAGTAAGACTGTAATTCTATCCACAGGAGCTCGCTGGCGAAACATTGGCGTACCTGGGGAAAAAGAATTCAAAAATAAGGGAGTTGCCTACTGCCCTCACTGCGACGGCCCCTTATTTAAAGGGAAAAACATAGCAGTTATTGGCGGTGGTAATTCAGGTATTGAAGCTGCTATAGATCTAGCTGGAGTTGTTAACCACGTAACTGTTCTTGAGTTTTTACCAGAACTAAAGGCTGATACAGTCCTTCAAGAACTTCTATACAGCTTGCCAAATGTAACTGTGCTAAAAAATGTTCAAACAAAAGAAATCACAGGTAAGGATAAGGTAGATGGTCTCACCTATATGGATCGAGCTACAGGTGAAACTCATCATATTGACTTGGAAGGTGTATTTATCCTTATAGGCCTTGCACCAAATACCGACTGGTTAGGAGATACGGTAGAACGTAATCCTTTTGGAGAAATTCTTGTTGACAGCCATGGAGCAACAAGCCTTCCTGGGGTATTCGCTGCAGGAGACTGTACAAACAGCCCTTATAAGCAGATTATTATTTCTATGGGTTCTGGTGCTACAGCAGCCTTAGGCGCCTTTGATTACCTAATAAGAAACTAAAAACTAAAGCCTCTCACTACCATTGATAGTGAGAGGCTTTTTCCTCTAGTATATAAACCCAAAAATTTTACCCTCCGCTAAAGCTCCCTTAAAATCTAACATCTAACTTCTATCCTCTAATCTATACCAAATAAGATACCCACCTAAAAAATCTTCCTATATTCTCATAAGAAACTATATTACAAATTACTTCAGTGACCTTACCAAACTTTCTATAAAAGAAGTTAAAGGCTAAAAAAGGAATCCACTGTTTTTTTGATTTAGGCAACCTTCTTATTATATTCTTAAAACTATATACTTCTTTATAGATCCATAGATAGCCCTCATACAATTCTTCTGCTGTCATTTTCTTAGGCTTGCATACCACATGAGCAGTATTGTAATTGGATAAATTAAAATCTACAATCCGATTTTCTTCTAATAATGTATTCTTGAATACGCTTCTATCATCTTCATCTAATCCAAAAACAAAACTTCCATTTATTATTATGCCCCTCTTGTGAATTTCATCTACAAGCTTCTCATATTTTGATACACTATTTTGTACCTTGTGAACACTATCTATAGACTTACTATTGATACTTTCGAAGCCAATAAATAGACTTTGACAGCCACTTTCCTTCATTTCATCTAATAAATCAGGCATATCAACAATATTGGAAGTAACTGCTGCATTCC
>JAAYTB010000100.1 GCA_012523855.1 Clostridia bacterium | reverse complement strand
TAACTCTGAACAAAATAAAAGGTAAAATTTTTTTTAGGAAGTGATGAAAAGGATTTTTTAACTAATAATTAAGAAGAGTTGTGTAGGGTTAAAGGTATTATATTGTAAAGGTTGTATACAGCAGGTTGTGCAATCGTTTGCAAGGTAGAAGGAGGGAATCTATGAAAAGCATGAAAAAAATGAAAAGGCCGCTGAGTATTTTTATGACACTAGTTTTTTTAGCAACTTTAATTCATATTAGTGTAAAAGTTGCCAATGCAGCGGAAAACAATTTTCAAACCATTACAGTAACTGGCCAGAGTGTTACCTTTAGCTATCCGGCCAATGATGGAGAACGTGAAATAACAAGCTTATGGGTCAAAGGGAGCTTTAATGGTTGGAGTAATGTACCTTTAGAGAAAGATGGTGATGTATGGACGGTCACCGTAGATAATCTATCTGCTGGTACATATGAATACGGTTTTGTGGCCAATGACATTGGTAGTGGATGGATAGGTGATAAGTTTAATACATTTCCTAAGGCTGGTAATGGCAATCCACAATTTGCAATAGGAGGTCTGTCCTCAATTCAGCCATTTGATCCCCAATTAGTTATCGGTGAGGAAAAACAACTAAAAGCTGTGGGGGTAAAAGAGGACCTAACAACTGGAGTTCTTACAGATGGAGTAGTTTGGTCTGTGGCGGAAAATAGTAAGGATCTTGTTGAAATTAACGAAAAAGGTTTAGTAACTGCAAAAATTACAGATATACCAGAAGGTAAAGGTTATGTTAATGCTGAAGTTACTGCTGAGGTAAATGGTAGTAAGATAAGTAAAAAGTTATATGTGGTAAAGGAGAAAACAGTTAGTCCTGTAATAAACAGTGATGGTACAGCTACTTTTAATGTGCCATATGATGGAGATAAACTTTACTTAGTTGGAGATATTAATGGCTGGGACAATAAAGGTATAGAAATGAAAAAGGTTGCTGATGGACTATTTACTCATACTATGCCAATTACACCAGGTAGACACTTGTACAAGTTTTTACCTACTTCCGGCAGCTGGGACGGGGAATTTCCTGATCCACTCAATGCTGAAAGAGATGGTGTTAATTCAATTCTTGTAATGCCTTCACCATGTGAAGTCCAAGTGAAGTATATTAGGAAAGATGGAGATTACACTGACTGGAACCTTTGGGTTTGGAGTACAGGAGTTAATGATGGTAGAGTGGACTTTACTGAAATTAAAGACGGAGCTGCAATAGCTCATGTTACTGTTACACCTACTACTAGAAATATTGGTTTTAAAGTAAGAAAAGGTGAGGATTGGAAGGTTGTAGATGTAAATGTTGATAGAAGTATTAGCATTGCAGAAGGGTCAGAAGTAACTAAGGCTATAGTAACAGAAGGAGAGTTAGATATATACACTCTTCCAACTATTACTGGACCAGTTTTAAGAGAAGGTAAGGCTAACTTCTATTATAGAGACATGAAACTATTTAGAGAAGGTAAAATGGACACAATAAAGTCTGTTAAGCTGAAGATAGATGGTAAAAGTCTTGATATGACTTATGACGAAAAAGATGAATTATTTAAGTATGAATATACACTTAATGAGGGAATAACTGAATATAAGTTTGAAGTAACTACTGCAGATGGCAATAGTAAAGAAGTAACAGATCATGCAAATACAGTAGATGGAAAGTCAATTATAGAATATAGAAATCCAAAGATTGATCTTTCTGCAACAATAACTCCGGATAAAGTAGACTACAATGACAATGCTGTAGTGAAAGTGAATTTTGATTCTGCAGAAGATATTAAGTTCCAAGAAGTCTATGTAGACCTAACTAGTGTTGGTGGAGCTGCTAAGGTAAATGTGGATCCAGAATTAATGGCATTAACTATCGCTATTAAGGATACAACTACTGCAGGTGATAAGAATATTCCTCTTATAGCTATTGACCAATATGGAAATGAACATAAAGGTAACATTAAGCTAACGGTGAAAACTAGACAAAGTATAGGTGAGGATGACTTTGATTGGGATGAAGCCAGAATTTATTTTATAGTTACAGACAGATTTAATAACGGTGATCCTTCTAATGATGATCCAAACGGTGAAAACTATAATAAAAATCATTTAGAAAGTTATCATGGGGGAGATATTAAAGGTATAACTGAAAAATTAGATTACTTAGATGACCTTGGTATAAATACAATTTGGATAACTCCAATAGTAGATAATATTGATTTTAACTTGGCTTCTAACTGGGATGTAGCTGATGATTTAAAAAGTCAGTATGCATATCACGGATATTGGGCTAAAAATTTTGAAGCTATGGATGAGCATTTAGGTAGCATAGAGGATTTAAAGGAATTGATTGATGAGGCACATGATAGAGGTATAAAAATCATGGTTGACGTAGTCCTTAATCATGCCGGCTATGGTATGCATCCTAATGAAACTATAAATATAAAGAACTTCCCTACAGCAGAGGAAAAAGCTAAGTTTGAGGGAATGTTCAGGGAAAGAGGAACTACAGATACAGTAAAAGGAGAATTATCTGGTTTACCAGATTTTCTAACTGAGAACCCTGAGGTTAGGGCTAAGCTTATTGAGTGGCAAACTAGCTGGCTGGAAAGAGCAAAAACTGAAAAGGGTAATACAATAGACTATTTTAGGGTAGATACTACAAAGCATGTAGAATCTACTACCTGGAAGGCTTTCAAAAATAGATTAACAGAATTAAATCCAACCTTTAAAATGATAGGTGAAAACTATGGAGCATCTATAGAAAGTCATGGTGGTCAACTAGGTTCAGGACAGTTCGATTCTTTATTAGACTTCAGTTTCAAAGATATTGCTAAAGATTTTATCGCAGGCAATATTGATAGTGCTATAGATAGAACTTTAGAGAGAGAAAAACTAATGGATAACACAGCAACAGTGGGTAATTTCTTAAGCAGTCATGATGAAAATGGATTCCTTTGGACCTTAGATAAGGAAGGTAATAATAACGGAGTTTATGATAAAGAAGAAATTGATAAATTTAAATTGGCGGTATCCCTACAAATGACTTCAAAAGGACAGCCTGTAGTTTATTATGGAGAAGAGCTAGGTGCCTCAGGCAGACAGTCTGGAAATATGTCGGCAGGAGAATTTAGCGAAAACAGATATGACATGCCCTGGGAAAGAGTGAATGACGCCAAATACAATCATATATTGGAGCATTATAAGGCATTATTGTCAGTGAGAGATAAGTATTCTCATGTATTCTCTAAGGGTACTAGTGAAAAGTTAGCTGGAGGAAATGAAGACAAGTTTGTGATTATAGGTAAGACTTATGAGAATACTGAGTTATTAGTTGCTATTAATCAAGATGTAGAAGCTTTTGATATTACTTTTGGAACAGGCCTAGAGGAAGGAACTGTTTTAGTAGATGAATATAGGGGAGAAAGCTACACAATAGATAAAGATGGAAATTGCACTTTTACCTTACCATCTATTGAGGATGGTGGTACATCAATATTAGCTGTAGAATTATCTGAAGAAGATGAAGATAAGGATGATAATGACGATGTGGATGACAAGGATGATCAAGATTCAGATAATGATAAAGATGAAACTGATAAAGATGGAAGCAATAGCAAGGATGAGGAAAAAGGAAATAGTGGCAAAATAGACCCAGACAACTTTGATAAGCTGCCTAAGACCGGAGGAATGCCTATATTTGATTTGTTAGCTATTGGTGTGCTTCTTGTAGTAGCCGGTGCATTGCTAATGAGGAAAAAAAGCAAAAAGGTATAAATTATAGAAAGATAGTGGCGTAGCCGCTATCTTTTTATTAGATAAAAAACACTCTATGGATATCTTAATATAGGAATCCATAGAGCTAGTATTTACTTATTCAACCTGAAGATATGTAATAATCCCTTTGGCAATGGCTGTAGCAAACTTATCTTGGTATGCGCTGTTGTTAAGGATTGCTTCATCTTCAGCATTACTTATGTATCCGAGCTCGACTAAGATAGATGGAGCTATTGAAGAACGGAGAACTAAGAAATCATTAGATTTTATCCCTCTATCTGGCATCTTTACTGCCTTAACTAATTCTGCCTGCACCTTCTCAGCTAATATTTTACCACTAGTACTAGCTGGATGGTAATATGTTTCTGTACCTCGAGCGTCCTCATATTCTGAGCTGTTCAAATGTATACTTATAAAAAGATCAGCAGAATTATCGTTAGCAACATTTGCTCTAGCTATAAGATCCTTATTTATGTTTGTAGAAAAAACAGTATCATCTTTTCTAGTATAAATAACATTTAAACCTTTATTTTTAAGAACCTTACCTAATTTTAGAGCTACAGCTAAGGTTATATCTTTTTCTAAAGTGCCGCTGGGCCCAACAGAACCAGGATCGTAATCCCCGTGACCTGGATCTAATACGATAGTAAAATTTTCTTCTATAGGAGGAATATCATTTGTTTTGTCTTTATCTTTAGGAGCTATGTTTGAACTACCTTCGTTTTTAGTATCAGTGTTTTTTTTGGAGTTATCACTTGAATTTGACGGTGTATTTTTTTGGGAATCGTCATGGTTGCTTGTCTCAGTTGAAGCAGCTACTAATTTTTTGGGACTTGCCTCTGTAGGTGTTTCTATTTTGTTTATAAATGCTACTGCAACTAAAAAGAAAATCAAACTAAAAACAGTAGATATAAAGTTGCGTTTTTTATTCATAAGTTTATTTTATCCCCCTAACTCTATTGTAAGCGTACTCATTGTTTAATGGATAAATCGTTTACTGTTATTATAACACAAAAATAGGATAAATGAACACCTATACCAAAAATAAATATTTTATTTATATGGAGCAAATTTATTTTCGCTTATGTAAAGATAGAAAAGATTATTAGTTTACTTATTTCAACTCCAGTGTTAAAATAAAAAGATAGTTGGACATAGAGTCTTAATTGGTGGGAATACAAGGAGGAATTATGGAAGGCAACTTAAATTATTGGAAAAAGGGACTTGGAGACGGTATACCTGTTGCATTAGGTTACTTGGCAGTATCATTTACCTTTGGCATAGCTGCAAAGGAAGCAGGAATTAGTGTTTTTCAAGCTGTAATCATGTCCGCTACAAATCTTACTTCTGCAGGGCAATTTGCGGCTCTTGCTTTGATTAGGGCTTCTTCAGGGTATTTGGAAATGGCGATGACCCAGCTTATTATTAATTTAAGATATAGTCTAATGTCTTGTTTCTTATCTCAAAAAATAAGCAAAAAGACAAGATTCATACATCGATTTTTTATTGCTTCTGGCGTTACAGATGAGATATTTGGTATTTCTACTAATGTTAAAGGAAAGCTAAATCCTTATTATACATATGGAGTAATTAGTGTGGCTGTACCAGGATGGGTCCTTGGCACTTTTTTGGGTGCACTATCAGGCAATCTACTGCCAGGGCGAGTTCTTAGTGCCTTAGGGGTAGCTCTTTATGGTATGTTTCTAGCCATTATTATTCCACCAGCTAAAGATAATAAAATTATATCTGGAATCATATTGGTATCAATGGTACTAAGTCTAATGTTTACACAACTACCCTTATTAAATAAAATAACGCCAGGCTTTAGGATTATAATTTTAACATTGCTAATTGCAGGTGTAGCTGCAATTTTGTTTCCAGTAAAGGAGGGATAAGATAATGAATCCTAATGTATACCTTTATATTTTGGTTATGGCAGTGGTAACTTATCTAATTAGATTACTTCCCCTTGCTTTTATACAAAAAGAAATAAAAAATACTACAATTCGTTCTTTTTTATACTATGTACCTTATGTAACTTTAGCTGTGATGACTTTTCCTGCAATTTTAACTGCAACAAGCAATCAGTGGACGGGATTTATTGCCTTTATAACCGCTATAGTTTTGGCTTATAGAGGATGTAGTTTGTTTAAGGTTTCTATTACTGCTTGTGCGGTAGTTTTTATATTAGAGCTATTTTTATAATTTGATGGAAATAATTTCACAATCACTAATTAACATGTTAGTTAATAAATGTTATAATTTATATATGGGATATTTAATTGTGATAAAATATTCTGGCATAGCATAATAGATAGCAAGAAATAAAAACATAAAAATGCGAGGTAATTTGTTATGTTATATGATTTTGGAAAGTCATTAAAAATTAAAAATTTAAAAGATAAAGATTCTATTTTTAAGTGTGAAGTAAACGTTATAATTATGGATAAGGTTGGTCGGTTATTACTTAGATATGTTGCGGAAGATGATAAATGGACATTACCTGGAGGCTGTTTAAAAATAGGGCAATTACTTGAGGATGTTGCTAAAGCTGAAACTTATGAACAAGTAGGATTAAGATGTAGAAATTTAAAAGTGTTTAGTATTTATTTAAACTGCAATTCCTATTATGAAAATAATGTCTATGATATTAAACTAGTATATGTATGCAAGGATATTTCTGGACAGCTTGTATACGATAAAGCCCAAGGAAAAGTCTCACTATTTTTTGATATAAAACGTATGCCAGGAAAGACTAGTCCCTTTTTAAGAAAAGTTATTGATGATCTAATATTGAGACAGGAGGAAGTGGCATCGTGGTAGAGGGAATTTAGTGTGACTTTTTTTCTTATATCATATAATATATAATTAGGTCCTTTAATAAGAAATTCTTGAAGGTGTGTGCTATGAGTGAAGTTTTTAACCAAATACTATCTTTATTCTTAATTATTTCAGTGGGTTTCTACGGCAGAAAAAGAAAAATAATAGATGCTAATTTAACCAATGGATTATCTAGAATGCTTCTTGAAATAACAACTCCTCTACTTATTATTTCTTCATTCAATTTTGACGGAAGTTCTGATCTAGCTGGAAATACCATTAAAGCATTTCTTTATGGAATGATTATTTTTATTATTACTCCATTAATGGTAAAGCCATTCCTTGTAAAAATAGAAAGAGGGAAAAGAAAGGTATTACAATTTGCACTAGTGTTTTCAAATTGTGGATTTATGGGACTTCCTTTGACAGCTGCAGTATTAGGAGAGGAAGCAGTTATTTATGCATCTATATTTAATATGTGCTTTAATATATTCATTTGGACTTATGGGGTTAGGCTTTTTAGTGATACTACAGACTTTAAGGATTTTAAAAAACTTTTAGGAAATCCAGGAATAATTTCTGTCCTTATAGGCTTACTAATAAGCCTATTTTCTATTCAATTACCATCAACTTTAAATGAGACAATAGTTATTGTAGGACGCCTTACTACTCCAATATCTATGATTATTATCGGTAGTTTGCTTGCAACCATAGATTTTAAAGCTGTATTTAGAGATAAGAGTATTTACTATGCTTCCTTTATTAAGCTAATTTTAATTCCTACAGTACTATATTGGATTTCACTTTTGCTTTCTGACAATTCTCTGCTGATGAAAACCTATATCTTAATTCAAGCTATGCCAGCTGGAGCAACAACATCTCTTTTCGCTGAAAGATTCAATAGGGAAAAAGAATACTCTGCTCTTATAGTTTCATTCAGCACATTACTCTCCATTATTACAATACCTATAATTGTTACTCTGATTTTATAAGAGGAGTTTAAAATTAACTTCTCCTAAGTTTAAATAAGAGATTTACTAATAAAAAACTTAAGAATTTTCATAAAAAATATCAAAAGTTGTTGAAAAAATAGAGGGAAAGTAGAATTAAAGTAGAATATATAAAATATTGAAATAATTTTATAGTTTAGTAATGGAGGTAATAGTAATGTCAGAAAATCTAACAAAAATTCTTATATGCGATGATTCCATATTAATGAGAAAAAAACTAAGAGAAAGTTTAAATTCATGTGGTTCCTTTGAAATATTAGAAGCCACTGATGGAGAAAAGGCAGTAAAAATTTATAAGGAAGAAAAACCTGCCTTGGTATTTATGGATATAGTAATGCCTGTAAAGGATGGTATAACAGCAGTTTCAGAAATAAAGGAATTTGATAAAAAAGCAAAGGTAGTTATGGCTTCCTCTTCTGGTACAAAAGAACATTTAAAGAAAGCTATTAAGGCAGGTGCCTTTGAATTCATACAAAAGCCTTGGGAACAAGAGCAAATTACTAGAATAGTTAAGAACTTAGATAGGAAAGGGGAATAATTCGTGTTTACTCAATATTTTGGTCAATATTTGTTAAATAAAAATTACTTAACTCCTCAGCAGTTACATGAGGCATTAGAAGTTCAGAAAGAAACAAGATTAAAATTAGGAGTATTAGCAGTAAACGCTGGCTATATGACAGCTGATCAGGCTGATGAAGTTAATGAATCTCAAAAGAAAATTGACAAAAGATTTGGTGAATTAGCTGTAGATATGGGATATTTAAAAGAGGAACAAGTTGAAGAATTATTATCCTCACAAAAATTTGGACATCTTTTATTAGGTCAAGCTCTTGTAGATAAGGGCTATATGACTCTACAAGAATTTGAAAAATCTATTAATGAATATAAAAAAGATTATAGCATTTCTGATGAGGAATTCGATGCCATTCAAAGAGATGATGTAGAAAAAATGATAAATAGATTAATAAAAATAGAAGCAAGTAAAGATGAAGAATTGCTTAAGAGTTATCTAGCACTTTTTGCAAGAAACTTAATTAGATTTATAGATACGGAAGTTATAGTATCTGATGTTGTTAAACTAGAAGAATACAATTGTAAATTTGTTGCTAAGCAGAGTGTTGAAGGAGAAATAGCTCTAACTACTTATATTGAAGCAGAAGAGGATTCATTTATTAAATTCGCTTCCAAATTTGCAGAAGAAGAATTGACTGCTGTAGATGAAATGGCAGAAGCTTCAGTTGGTGAATTTTTAAATTTACATAATGGAATTTTCATTGTAAACATGTCTAATAGTGGTGTTGAGCTAGAATTGACTCCACAAGAAGTATATAGCAATTTAAGATTAGAGAATATTTACAAGGTATCTATAGGTTTATCCTTCGGTGAAATTAATTTGTTAATTAGTGAATAGTAGTATAGATGAATTATAAAGAAAGAATAATAAAAGATTATTGACCTGTAATAAGTCAATAATCTTTTATTTAATTTTTATTCAAATAAATTATGTTAATTTGAGGTCTTGCAAAAAACCTAATAGGTATGCAGCAAGCTACATTACCAATGCCATTTGATACTAAAACCTTTGTGCGAGGTGCTTTTATAAGGCCTGTCCTATATTTCTGACCATATATGGAAGGGATAAAGGGCGCCCATAGTCCGAAGATAGTTCCTTGTCCACCGTGAGTGTGACCGCTTAAGACTAAGTCAATCTTACCTGTTTTTATTTCCTCGGCGTAATCAGGATTGTGGGATAATAAAATGACAAACTCTTTCTTTACATCTTTAATTATTGGAGTAATATCAGGAGTATCCCTCCAAAAGTCTCCTACACCACCAATTCGTATTCTATTGATACCAATGCTCAGCCAAATAGCCCTATTGTTAAGACAAGTGATACCAGCCTCTTTCATAGCTGATATAATTTCTTTTGGATCTGCCCCATGATCATGGTTTCCTAATACACCATAAACACCATGTTTTGACTTAAATTTTTTTAGCTCACTAAAAAGGGAAGAAATATATTTTT
>JAAYTB010000099.1 GCA_012523855.1 Clostridia bacterium | reverse complement strand
TATTTAAACCCTTACAGGGGCAAGGTTTTCTTTGTAGTTTTCCTTATGATCTTTGTTATGCTAATAGGAATTTTAAACCCTTATCTTTTAAAGGTAGCCATTGATACTAATATTACAAATAATGATTTGCCTGGCCTTGTCATTATTGGATTCGTTATGTTAATCCTAAACTACTTGGCCCTTTTAGCCTCAAGAAAAAGGATAAAAACCATGGCCTCTGTTACCAATAATATAATGGTAAACATCCGCTATGAACTTTATGGACATATTCAAAAACTATCCTTTTCCTTCTTTGACAACAGGCCTGTAGGGAAAATTTTAGCCAGAGTAATAGGTGATGTAAATGCTTTGCAGGAACTCTTTAATAATAGTATAACTAATTTTATACCAGAGCTTTTAAGCTTAGTCTGTGTGACCATAGTAATGATGACCATGAACTACAGGCTAGCCCTTTTGGCAATAGCTATACTGCCCTTCCTAGCAGTAGCCATGTTTCTTATTGAAACTATTAGCAGAAAAAGATGGCAACAATTCAGAAAAAAACGTTCCAACATGAATGCTTATACCCATGAACAATTTTCAGGTATAAGAATAGTCCAAGGCTATGCTACTGAGGAAGCTTCCTCAAAAGCCTTTTCTCAGTTACTTAAAGAAATGATGGATTCTTTCATAAGCGCCGTAAGGCTAAACGACCTATTTTGGCCCTTAGTTGAACTATCTTGGGGAATTGGTTCTATAATAGTTTACTGGTACAGCGTAAAATTAATAGGAATGGGTGTTACAGTTGGTACTGTCATCGCCTTCTCCTCCTATATCGGAATGTTCTGGAGACCTATATTAAATATTAGCAGTTTCTACAACACCCTAATAACTAACTTTGCTGCAGCAGATAGGATTTTCGACATTATGGACATAAAACCGGATATAAGCGATTCTGACACAGTAGCCAAAATGCCTAAAATTAAAGGTAAGGTTGAATTTAAAAATGTAAGTTTCTCCTATGAAGATGGTGTTACTGTCCTTGACAAGGTAAGCTTTGAAATCCCTGCTGGGGAAACAGTAGCTCTGGTAGGTGCCACCGGTGCTGGAAAGACTACTATTGTGAATTTAATAAGTAGATTCTACGATACTAGCTCCGGGAAAGTATTAATCGATGGCATTAATGTTAAGGATGTAGAATTAGAGTCCTTAAGAAGTCAAATGGGCATAATGCTTCAAGATACCTTCTTATTTTCAACCACTATTAAGGAAAATATCCGTTACGGTAAGCTAGACGCCACTGATGAGGAAGTAATAGCTGCTGCTAAAGCAGTAAATGCCCATGACTTTATCATGAAACTTCCAAAAGGCTATGACACCGATGTTAATGAAAGAGGTTCCAGATTGTCTGTAGGACAAAGACAATTAATCTCCTTCGCTAGAGCCTTACTGGCTAATCCTAGAATATTAATACTAGATGAAGCAACTTCAAACATAGACACAGCTACAGAAAGACTAGTTCAAAAAGGAATTCAAAAGCTCCTCATGGGCAGAACTTCCTTTGTTATAGCTCACAGATTATCTACTATAAGAGACTGTAATAGAATCATGGTTATTAACGATGGAAGGATAGTTGAAACTGGAAGTCATGAGGAATTAATGAAGCTTAAGGGAAGTTACTATACTTTATATATGTCCCAATATAAGTTCCTAAACGAAGGGGCTTAAGGTTTACAAGTTAAACCTGAGAGGTCAGATTTCTGAGATTTATGTAGAAAAATAAAACGGGTGAAAAATCCCCGTTTTATTTTTTATGTGAATAATTTAAACTAATGCCTTCTGTTCTGTTACTAATCTCTTACTTTCCCATATCCTTGTCTTCCATCTATACAAGGCTATAACCCCTCTTAACCATTCATCAGACATAAGTCCTATCCATACTCCTACCAAGCCCCAGTTCATCTTAATACCTAAAAGATAGCAGAAAAGTACAGATGTAAACCAAGGTGATATGATTCCTGCCACCGCTGGAAAGGTAGCATCTCCCGACGCTTTTAGGGCATTTACTACAACCAGATTAAAGACCCTTCCCAGTTCAAGTAAAATAGAATACCAAAGTAGCTTACCGGCCATTTGAATAATATCCTCATTACTAGTTAAAATAGATACTAAAGTTTTGCCGAAAACTGCAATAACAGTTGACATAATAGCCGCTATTACAAGGCTGACCTTCAAGCTCCTTAAACATGCCTTATAGGCTCTATCATTTTCCCTAGCTCCTACATGATGTCCAACAATTATTTGAGTTCCTTGTCCTAAAGATATTCCAAATAACATAACAAACCATAAAATATTCATGGTGTAAATTTTAGTAGACACCGCTATAGCCCCCATGGTGTTTATCATAGCTGTTATTACCAATTGGGAAACTTGATAGGCACCTGATTCAGCAGCAGAAGGTAATCCTATAGCAATTATCTGCTTTGCTAAATCTTTTCTAAAGGAAAATAGAGACTTAAAAGAAGTCTTTATATCTATTTTTTTCATTATTACAAAGAATACTAGGAAGAATGCAAGAGTTTGGCTCACTGCTGTAGATATAGCCACACCTGTCACACCTAATACTGGAAGTCCAAAAAAGCCATAGAGAAATAGGCTGTTCCCTATTACATTTACAATATTCATTCCCATAGTCACATACATACTTACTTTTGTTTTTCCAAAGCTTCTTATTATGGCAGCTGTAGTTGTAAGCAGGGCCTGTATAAAGGAAACACTACCTACAATTCGTAAATAAGTACTTGCATAATCCATTAATTCCACTGGTGTGTTTATAAGTCTAAGTAGAGGTTTAGCAAAGATAACTATTCCACCACTTAGAATAAAGCCAAAGATAAAGTTTAATAGCAAGGCAGTATTAGCAGCCTCAACAGCCTTCTTTCTTTGATTAGCTCCTAAGTACTGAGATATAGTAATTAAGATACCTGTGGAACTTACAGCATATATTAACATTAGCATAAAATTCACCTGATTTGCTATTCCCACCGCTCCAACAGCATTGTCAGAATAATGACTTAACATAAAGGTATCTACATTGCCTAGAAACATTCTTAGCAAGGTTTCTATAAAAATAGGCCATGTAATTGCAACAAGACTTAACTTTTTTACACTGTTTTTACTTTCTCCCACAGTCCCACCTCTTTAATATACTTTCTATGAATCCTAATAAAACATACATTAATTCTAACACAAGATCTAGATAATTAAATGTACATTCTTATAAACATTCATTCCATAATTATTGAAAAACAGGTATAATTAATATATGAGGAAATAAGGGAGTGATGGCATGGACAATTTCACATTTCATAATCCTACTAAGATTATCTTTGGAAAAGCTACTGAAAATAAGGTTGGTACAGAAGTTAAAAAATACAGCGATAAAGTCTTACTTTGTTATGGCAGTGGTAGTATTAAAAAAACAGGATTATATGACAGAGTAATAAATTCACTTAAGGAAAATAAAATAGACTACTTTGAATTATCTGGAGTAAAGCCTAATCCCCGATTAAGTCTTGTTAAACAAGGGATAAAACTCTGTAGAGAAGAAAAGATTAAGTTTATTCTTGCAGTAGGTGGCGGTAGTGTTATTGACACAGCTAAAGCTATTGCCGTAGGTGTTCCTTATGATGGTGACGTATGGGATTTCTATATAGGAAAGGCAAGGCCTAAGGCTGCCCTGCCTGTGGCTACCATATTAACAATACCTGCTGCAGGTAGTGAAGCCAGCAACAGTTCTGTTATTACTAATGAAGATGGTTGCTATAAGAAAGGACTCAGCAGCAATTATATTTTACCGGTCTTCTCCATACTAAACCCAGAGCTAACTTACAGCCTACCAGCTTATCAAACTGCTTGTGGAGCTGCAGATATGATGGCTCATATTATGGAAAGATACTTTACAAACACAGAAAATGTGGAGCTTACAGACAGACTATGTGAGGCAAGCTTAAAAACCATTATAAACAACGTAACAAAAGCCATAGAAGATCCAGAAGATTATAACTCTAGGGCAGAAATTATGTGGTCTGCTACTATTGGCCACAATAACTTATTAGGCACTGGCCGAGTTGGTGACTGGGCTTCACATGCTATTGAACATGAACTTAGTGCAATATATGATATTGCTCATGGAGCAGGCTTATCAATCATATTCCCTGCTTGGATGAAATACGTATATACCCATGATATAAATCGTTTTCTTCAATTCTCCGCCCGTGTTTGGGATGTAGACTTTCACTTCTCCTCCCCTGAAGAAATTGCTTTAGAGGGAATAAAGAGAATGATAAAATTTTTCAAAGCTATCGATCTACCAGTAACACTGACAGAAGCCGGCATTAGCGATGATAAATTCGAAGAAATGGCAGACAAGTGCACTGACTTTGGCAAACATACTGTAGGTAACTTTGTTAAGCTTAATAGAGATGACATTGTTAATATCTATAAGTTGGCCAAGTAATTATAACTCTTGCCTCTGAAGTAAAGCTTTTCATACTTAGACAATAAGGAGTTCAAAGACCAAGGAACAATGAAACAGGACCTTTCCTAGCTCTACTGGGAAAGGTCCTTAAATTTATAAGGACCTTCTTCACACTTATACTAGGAAAAGAAACTTGCATAAAAACCCTAATAATGACAAAGAATAATCAGTATAGAAATCATAGTATTAATTAGGAAGGGAGAGTTAAGATGACTAATTTCTTAATATCCGCAGCTGCCAACGGAGTTCTTATACTTATTTTCTTCTTTATTTTTAAAGCCATTATTAGTGGGCCTACAAGACATAGGATCTATGAAAAAATAATGAGCTCCTTTGCAAAATTTATAATCTACATTTTCATAGCCTCACTAGCCATAACAGGAATAAGCACATACATTTTACGTCGAACAAGAAATATGGCCTATATAAATATCCTGGCACCAGCTTTAGTGTCTGTTTTAGTAGGCTTTGTAGCTTCTACTGTCCCTGTAAAAGGTGCAAATGAAGAAAAAACAAAATCTTAAAATAAAAAGTTCAGATCTAAACCTGAACTTTTTATCTTATAATATTAATTTAATAATATGATTGCATATATCATCCATTTTACTGGCAAGGGTTTTACTAATTCCCTCCTTCATTTCTATACTTGCTATTTCAATACCAATAAAAAAAACCTTTAACCTCTTTTTATAAAGCATCAATGTATTCATCAACTTAAAACCATTCATAGAAGAAGCAATATATTTTTTATCCTTCTTACTCTTTAGACTGGAAAAGGTTATACTTCCCGGTAGAATACCATAATATGTTGAATCCATCACATAAACTTCGTCACCAGGTTGTATATCTTCTATACAGGAATTCATATCTGCTTCACTAATTATAACGTCAACTCCTTTCTCTACCATTAGCTCTCTTATTCTTTTCCCGACTACTAAAGCAATGCCGTCATCTTGCATAAACCTATTACCGATAGCAATTACCTTTTTATTCATATATATAACAATATCAACCATCCTTTTATGTTAATTGAGGTATTTCTCACCTAACTGCAAATAAACTCTACTAAACTTTAGAGATTATATTTATTATTATTTTATTTATATGAAAAAAACTAAATAAAAAGAATTTTTTATTACTTTATTGCAATAAAAATAAAAGTGACAGCCTATTATAGACTGTCACTTTTATCAACTTCTACTTACTATCTTTCCTCTTTGTACTTAATCACTTCCTCCAATTTATCTGCCCTTCCTGCAGCTTTGCACAAGGCCATGGTAAAAAGAACAACTAACACTAATAAAATTAATAGACAGATCAAAGCTATCACCACTTTTCAAAAATTAATACCTGTAATTTATCTTTCCATTAAAGCCTTGCCTTTATTCACTTAAATATTTCTTTATTAGCATAATTAAAATTACAATTTTGGATATACTTAAATATGATTATTTTTATTAGGAGTGATTAATTTGCACCATAAACATAAGGATTTATTCAAGAAAATAGTTAAAGCATATTATGATGATAACTTGGAAGAAAGTATAAAAGATATAATGGAGGAGGAAAATGTAAACAAAACTCAGCTTTTTAAAACCATATCTATGCTCTGCGGTGTAGACTTAGATTACGATGAAAATTACATTGAAAACTTAAAAAAAGCTATTTCTGCCTATAAACTTGAACATAAGATAGTTGATAGAGTCTTAGACTGTGGTGGTGACTGCAAGGGCGACGATGGCATGACAAATTGTCAACGTTCCTGTCCCTTTGATGCTATTTTAACAGACCCTGAAACAGGCAAAACCTATATAGATATTGAAAGATGTCAGGATTGTGGTACCTGTGTAGAAGCCTGCGAAAACGGCCATATTATGGATAGGGCTGAATTTATCCCCTTCGCCCATCTACTAAAAGACAAGGCTCCTGTACTAGCTACAGTAGCTCCAGCTATATATGGACAATTCGGGGAAAATATATCCTTAAACCAATTAAGAACTGCCTTTAAAAAGATGGGGTTCACAGATATGTTTGAGGTAGCTTTCTTCGCAGATATGTTAACTCTTAAGGAAGCCGTCGAATTTAATCACCATGTAAATGAAACAGATGACTTTCTTATAACCTCTTGCTGTTGTCCTATGTGGGTAGCTATGATTCGTAAAGTATACGACAATATGGTTAAACATGTATCTCCTTCCGTATCTCCAATGATAGCAGCAGGTAGAATCTTAAAAAAGCTTAATCCCGATGCAAAAGTAGTCTTTATAGGCCCCTGCATAGCTAAAAAGGCAGAAGCAAAAGAAAAGGACTTACTCGGAGATATTGATTATGTCTTAACCTTCGAAGAATTAAAAATAATTTTTGAAGCTTTAGAAATTGAACCTGCAGAGTTGCCAGAAACTGAAACTATAGAATACGCCTCCCGTGGTGGTCGCTTATACGGAAGAACAGCTGGTGTGTCTACGGCAGTCAGCGAAGCAGTAGAAAGAATGTTTCCAAATAAAAGTGAAAAAGTACGAACAACTCAAGCTCACGGAGTTGTTAACTGTAAGGAGCTGCTATCAAAGCTTCAAAAAGGTGAAGTTGATGCTAACTTTATAGAAGGCATGGGCTGCCTTGGTGGTTGTGTAGGCGGTCCTAAACGTGTTGTCCCTATGGAACTAGGAAGAGACAGATTAAATGACCTATGCGACAAATCTGAAATAAAAGTTTCTATAGACAGTGATCGTATGATGGATGTATTAAAAAGAATAGGTATCAACTCCATAGATGATATGATTAATAAAGAAAATACAGGCATCCTAGAAAGAAACTTTAGATCTTAGCTTTTAACTTTTTTAAAGCTAAAGACTAGAGAAACTTAATTTATACATGTTCCAAGGAGTGAAAGTTCAACAGTTATGGAGCATGTATAAATTAATAGTTGCAATTTACTCCTTTACATAGACCCTGCCCAATCTTCTAGTTAACTTATCAAAAATTAAGGCTGGCAAGTGGTATCTTATCTTTAAAGACCTCTATAGCTTTTTATGCTATAATCTTTATGAGGTGATTAAATGCTAACAAATATTAAAGCTGCAATTTTTGATTTAGATGGAACTTTAATCGATTCTATGTGGGTTTGGGAAAAGATTGATGTGGACTACCTTCTTTCTAAGGGTTTCCAAATGCCTGAAGGCTTTAGAAAGGACATTGCACACCTAAGCTTTGAAGATAGTGCAGTGTACTTTAAAAAAAGATTTAATTTAGAAGATTCCCTAGAAAAAATAAAAGATGATTGGCACAATATGGCCGTTAAAGAATATAGCACTAATGTAAAATTAAAAAAGGGGGCTAAAGAATTCTTAACCTACTTAAAAAACAAGGGCATAAAAATAGGACTAGCTACCAGTAACTACGCTGCTTTAATTTCCATAGTGCTAAATAATAATGACATCCACCATCTATTCGACGCCATAACAACAACTAATGAAGTTTCAAGGGGAAAAGACTGCCCTGATGTTTATCTTCTTGCTGCTGAAAAGCTAGCTGTTGATCCTTCCCAATGTATTGTATTTGAGGACATACTCCCTGCTGTATTAGCAGCAAAATCCGCAGGAATGAAAGTAGTAGGTGTATTGGATCAAGCTGCCAGTGACCAGTGGGATGAAATAACAAAAAATGCATATATAACTATTACAGATTTTACTTCACTTAACTATAACTTACCGTAAAAAATATAAAAAAGCATTTATAAAACCTTCTTATTGTTAAGTTTAAATACTAACATAAGAAGGTAAATTCATAAATGCTTAAATACTTTTATAAAATTACTTGTATTCCACAGTATACTTGTTCCTTAATGAAGCAACAAAATTTGAGTATAGCTGTTTTTGCTTTGCATTTAGTATAGCTGCAACTATTTCATCTTTAACTTCCTCAAAACTTTTAATACCTGCAGGCTTCCTATCTGTTACTTCGATTATATGATAACCAAACTTTGTTTCTACTGGCTCACTAATCTCTCCTACCTCTAAACTAAAAGCTACTTCCTCAAATTCTGGAACCATTTTACCCTTAGTGAAATAGCCTAGTTCTCCTCCTCTTGCTTTTGATGGACAAACCGAATATTCATTAGCAACTTCTGCAAAATCCATTCCATCCTTAATCTTCTTGTATGCTTCTTTAGCCTTATCTAAATCCCCATTTAATATGTGTCTAGCATTCAAGCTTTCTTCTTGCAAGAACCTGCTCATATTATCCTTATAAAAAGCTTCTGCCTCCTCTAAGCTTACATTAGCCTGATCCATAACCTTACTCATAGCATATCTAGTTAACAATTCTCTTTTTGTATTTTCAAGTTCCACTAAAAAATCCTTGTTCTGATCCATCTTATTGTCTATTGCATACTTATGTGCTAATAGAGAAATAACCATTTGCTCTAGTAATTGTTTTCTTCCTTCTTCAGTAGCTAAAAACTCCTGTCTTTCCTTAGGAAATCTTGATATTGTTGCAATAAGATCCTCTTCTGTAATCTCAACACCTTCAACCACTGCTAAAACCTTCTTATTTGTCATATAAAATATCTCCTTACAAATTGAATTTAGTAATCTATTTTATTGTAACATTCCGCTTTTTAGCTGTCAATTTTACTTAAAATGAAAAAAGCTTGAGTTAAGAACTCAAGCTTTTTTGGTGGCTGGACCAGGAATCGAACCAGGGACACGAGGATTTTCAGTCCTCTGCTCTACCGACTGAGCTATCCAGCCTTATGTATTTGAGCCTTTCGGCTAACCTGGCAACGTCCTACTTTTCCACTCAGTCTCCCAAGCAGTATCATCGGCGCTGTGAGGCTTAACCATCGTGTTCGGGATGGGAACGGGTGTAACACTCACGCCATAGTCACCAGATATCAGAT
>JAAYTB010000098.1 GCA_012523855.1 Clostridia bacterium | reverse complement strand
CCGTCCGCCGCTAGGAACCGAAGTTCCTCGCTCGACTTGCATGTGTTAGGCACGCCGCCAGCGTTCGTCCTGAGCCAGGATCAAACTCTCAATTTAAAAGTTTGAATCTCTTAGCTATCGCTAAATATTTTTTCAAGCTTGCGCTTGTCAAAAGAATCGCTGACCATGATTTATTCTGCAAAGAATTATCATTAACCTCTGTTCAATTTTCAAAGACCAAGATTTAATTACTTTCGCTGTCACCAGACAGCTTGTTTATATTACCACGATTAATTGGTAGTGTCAACACCTTTTTTCTTGGAAACTTTTAAGAAACCTTCTTCTTTAAAGCCTTTGCTCCAAAAACGATGCCTTGTTATATTATCATGGTGTCTTATGTTTGTCAATAAGGTTTTTACTGGCAACTTATGGCACATGATAACTTAATCTCTTATCCTCCCTTTCATCTATTAATAAGGAAAAATAATTTGGTAGCGGGAGCAGGACTTGAACCTACGACCTTCGGGTTATGAGCCCGACGAGCTACCAACTGCTCCATCCCGCGATAGTTAATAAATGTCGTTTCAAGATATTCTCGAATCGACATATTTATAGTATCATCTTTCAGATTTTATAATATATTTAAAACTATCTATCTTTCTTAACTAAATCTTTGATTCTAGTATATCCTTTCTATTTCAAACTTATTCTCCTATTGATACACCTAGCTAATATTATCCCTTAATGCTAACTTTAATTCTTTTACAAAGGCTGCCGCCCTTCTTATTCCCTCCTCTTTATTAGGGCTAGCTGCCATAGCCTTTATAATTGCACTGCCAACTATTACTCCTTCAGCATATTTGGAAAACCCTTTTGCCATTTCTACATTTGATACACCAAATCCAATGGCCTTCGGTATCTTACTATATTCATTTATCAAATTCATATAGCCCCTTAAATCTGTAGAAATCCTGTCTCTAGTTCCAGTTACTCCCTTAATAGATACGCAGTAAACAAATCCCCTACCATCTTTTAAGATCTTTTTAATTCTTTCTTCTGACGTAGGAGCAACCATGGGAATAATATAAATATCATTTTCATAGGCACAGTCTATTATTTCTCCCCTTCCCTCCAAAGGTAGGTCTGGTATTATAAGACCATCAATACCAACTTGCCTACATTCTCTAATAAACTTTTCTATTCCGTATTTAAATATACAATTATAATAAACTAGATAGACTAGAGGTATAGAGGACTTATTTCTAATTTCCTCCACAGCCTTCATTATGTCCCTTATCTTTACTCCATTGTTTAAGGCTCTTTGAGATGATTCCTGAATCACCTCCCCATCTGCCACTGGATCGGAATATGGGATACCCAATTCAATAAGATCTGCCCCTGCCCTCTCTATTTCCAATACTAGATTTACAGTGGTAACTATATCAGGATCTCCTGCTGTTATAAAGGTAATTAAAGCTTTTTCCTTCTTATCTTTTAATTCATTAAATTTTAAATCTATTCTATTCATGAAGATCTACCCCCATTTCCCTTGCAATAATATTGATATCCTTATCTCCTCTTCCTGAAAGATTAACTATTATTACCTCTTCCTTACTTAGCTTAGGTGCTAACTTTAAGGCATAAGCAATGGCATGGGAACTTTCTATTGCAGGTATGATTCCCTCCATTAGGCAAAGCTCCTTAAAAGCGTCTAGAGCTTCCTTGTCTGTAATAGCTACATATTGGGCCCTTTTACTTTCATGCAAATAAGCATGTTCTGGTCCAACGCCAGGGTAATCAAGGCCTGCGGAAATAGAATAAACCGGCATTATTTGTCCATCTTCATCATGTAGCACATAGGTTTTCATCCCATGAATAACTCCTAAACTACCTTTTGTAATAGTTGCTGCGTGCTGGTCTGTATCCAGGCCAAGGCCTGCAGCCTCTACTCCAATTAGTTTTACCTCCTTATCTTCAATAAAGGGATAAAAGATACCTATAGCGTTACTTCCACCACCTACACAGGCTATAAGATAATCGGGAAGCCTACCCTCTTTCTCAATAATCTGCCTTCTTGTTTCATCCCCTATTATTCTTTGAAATTCCCTAACCATAGTTGGATATGGATGGGGCCCCATAACAGATCCAATTACATAAAAGGTATTATCAATATTTGTTACCCAGTCTCTAAAAGCTCCATTTACTGCATCCTTTAAGGTACCTGTACCGCTTTTAATAGCTGTAACCTTGGCACCTAGCATTTTCATTTTAAATACATTAAGGGACTGCCTTCTTATATCCTCTTCCCCCATAA
This sequence comes from Clostridia bacterium, assembly GCA_012523855.1. Lineage (GTDB taxonomy): Bacteria > Bacillota > Clostridia > Clostridiales > Clostridiaceae > Clostridium_AU. Next base: position 5,647 of record JAAYTB010000098.1, on the reverse strand, counting down.
ATATCTCACATTCCATTTGTAACAAGGCAGCAACAGTAGCAGTAGCGACCCCATGCTGGCCTGCGCCAGTTTCGGCTATTACTCTTTTTTTACCCATTCTTTTGGCCAGAAGAATTTGACCTAAAACATTATTTATTTTATGGGCTCCAGTATGGTTCAAATCTTCCCTTTTAAAATATATTTTAGCTCCCCCATATTTTTCAGATAGGCCTTTAGCATAGTATAGGGGAGTTTCCCTCCCACTATACTCCTTTAAATAGTACCTATACTCTTCTAAAAAACTCTCATCCTTTATAGCCTTTTCAAATTCTAGTTCCAACTCCATAACAGCATTCATCACTGTTTCAGGTACATATTGGCCACCAAATTGTCCAAATCTTCCCTTCATTTATATTCCCTCACCTTCCCAATAAATTCTTTAATTTTTCTATAATCCTTAACTCCTAGACTCTCAACACCGCTGGATACATCCACTGCAAAGGGCCTAACAAGTCTAATAGCCTCCATAATATTTTCACAGTTTAGGCCCCCAGCAAGGACTATATTCTTTGATAATTTCAAATCCTTTAATATATTCCAATCAAAGGTCTTTCCACTTCCACCTCGGAGGCCTTCTATCTTTGAATCAAGAAGAAGTCTAACTCCCCCATACTTATCCAAATCTAAAAGTTCATCCTTACTTCTAATAGATAGAGCCTTCCAAACCTCAAAATCTTTAAAGGAATTTATATAGTTCATATCCTCATCCCCATGGAATTGGAGAATGTCCAATTTAACCTTTGTCGCAATTTCCCTAACTTTATTTATATCCTCATTAACAAAAACTCCTACTGTCTTAATGTTCCTACTTAGGTTTTTAGACAACTCCAAGGCCTTTTCATCACTTACCCTTCTCTTGCTATGGGTAAAGACAAAACCTATATAGTCTGGTCTAAGCTCATTAACGTATTTTATATCTAGGCCCCTTGTCAGTCCACAAATTTTAACCTTTACCATTCTTATCACCTAGCCTTGCAAGCCAATATAAACTCATTAATTTTATCCCTATCCTCTATATTTCTCATAAAGGCTTCCCCAATTAAAACTCCATCTACTTCCAAACTTTTTAGATATTTTATATCCTCAGCAGTAGCTATACCACTTTCCGAAACTACTATTTTATCTTTAGGTATATACTTAATAAGATCTTCTGTATAGCTCAAAGTAACTTGGAAACTTTTTAAGTCCCTATTATTTATTCCAATTATTCTACCGCCAGTTTCTAAGGCTTCTTCTAATTCCCTTTCATTATGAACCTCTATAAGGACATGTAGCCCTAGGCTTGAGGCCAAATCATAAAAACTTTTAAGCTTTCCATCTAATATTGTTGCTATAAGAAGTATGGCATCGGCCCCTATTTCATAGGCTTGATATATTTGATACTCATCAATAATAAAATCCTTCCGAAGAAGAGGCTTAGTGGTTATTTCCTTGACATCCTTAATATACTCATTCCTTCCTTTAAAAAAGTGTTCCTCTGTCAGTATTGAAATGGCGTCTATATTAATTTCTTCATAAATCCCAGCAATACTTTTATGATTAAAGTTTTCAATTATAATACCCTTAGATGGTGATGCTTTTTTAATTTCTGCAATTATAGATATTCCCTCTCCCTTAAGAGCAGCCTCAAAGTTCCTAACCTCTCTAGCTTTAAGACCCTTCTTTAGAGAATCTATAGGCTTTTCTCTTTTCTCCAGCTCTAGCTGCTTTCTTTTAACTGCAATAATCTCATCTAATATCATTACACCGCCACACTCCTACTGAAATTCACTATTTCCTTTAGCTTGTCATAGGCCTTTCCAGAATCAATAATCTCTTCTGCTAGCTTTATTCCTTCATAAATACCATCAACGGCCTTCCCTACATACAAGGCTGCAGCAGCATTTATCAAAACTATGTCCCGTTTAGGCCCCTTTTGGCCTTTAAATATATCTAAAATAATCCTTGCATTTTCTCTTGCGCCTCCTCCTTGTAAATCCTCCTTTTTACATAGAGGGATGCCATAATCCTGAGGATTTATTGTATAATCTGTAACCCTACCATCCTTAACCTCTGTTACTATAGTTTTGCTAGTTGTTGTTATTTCATCTAAACCATCATTACCATGAACAACTAGGCCCCTTTCTCTGCCAAGCCTTAAGAGAACCTGACCTAGTTTATGGGTTAACTCCCTATCAAAAACCCCAAGTACTTGCCCCTTTATATTCGCAGGATTAGTCAAGGGACCAATTATATTAAAAATAGTTCTTGTACTCAGCTGCTTTCTTATAGGAGCTGCATGTTTCATGGCGGGATGATAATCGGGGGCAAAGAGAAAGGTCATACCAGTTTCTTTTATACACCGCTCTGAAATCCCCCTATCAATATTAATATTAAAGCCCATCTCAGCCAGCACATCTGCACTGCCACTCTTGCTGGATACTGCTCTGGCCCCATGCTTAGCAACCCTTACCTCTGCAGCCGCTGCAATAATAGCAACTGCCGTGGATATATTAAAGGTATTTGCCTCATCTCCCCCGGTGCCACAGGTATCAATGACCAATGTTTTATGATCCTTTTCAGCCTGAGTATCTAAATTAAAGCTCTTTGCATTTTTCTTCATAGATTTAACGGATCCAGTTATCTCATCTATACTTTCACCTTTCATTCTTAGTCCAATTAAAAAGGCTCCTACCAGGGAAGGTTCAAACTCACCCTTCATTATTTCATTCATTGCAGCTTCAGCTTCCAGCTCTGTCAAATTTTCTCTTAGCACTATTTTCTTAATAGCATCACTTAACATTACAAATCACCTCTACAAAGTTTTTTAATATTCTGTCACCATACTCTGTAAGAATAGATTCAGGATGAAATTGTAGTCCATAAATTTCATAAGTCTTATGCTTTAATGCCATAATAACATCCTCCTTTGTTCTTGCTATTACCTCCAATTCCTCTGGCAAGCTATTGGCTTCCACCACTAAGGAATGGTACCTCATTCCATTAAAACTTTTTGGAAGTTCCTTAAATATAGGCCTATCCTCTGTAAAAATCTCTGAAGTCTTTCCATGGAAAATTTCTTCTGAGCTAATTATCCTGCCACCGAAAGCATGAGCTATAGCTTGATGTCCAAAGCATATGCCTAAGATAGGAAGACTTCCTGCAAAGTTTTTTATTACATCAAGACAAATCCCAGCCTTTTCTAGCCTTTCAGGGCCTGGAGAAATAATAATTCCCGTTAAATTCATTTTTTTAATATCTTCTATGGTAAGAGCATCATTTCTTACCACCTTAATATCCTTATAAAAGACTCCAATCATCTGATACAAATTAAAAGTAAAGGAATCGTAATTATCAATTAATAGAAACATCAAATCACCATCCTTAATGCTTTAGCCTTATTTATGGTTTCCCTATACTCCTTAATAGGGTCTGAATCATGAACTATTCCTGCCCCTGCCTGTATATAGGCGGTCTTATTCTTAAAGACAATAGTTCTGATTGCTATACAAAAGTCCATATTTCCATGGTAAGAAAAGTAGCCTAGGCCTCCTGCATATATGCCCCGTCTTACATTCTCTAGTTCATCTATAATCTCCATGGCCCTAATCTTTGGCGCCCCTGAAACAGTGCCTGCTGGCATACATGCCTTTAAGGCATCATAAGAGGTTAGGCCTTCCTTTAATTGGCCAGAAACCTTAGAAACTAAGTGCATCACCTGAGAATATAACTCCACTTCCATAAAGCTATCCACATTAACGGTGCCTAAGTCACTAATCCTTCCAAGATCATTTCTGCCTAAATCCACAACCATTACATGCTCAGCCCTTTCCTTTTCATCTGCAAGTAGCTCATCAGCCAATAGATTATCCTCTTCCTTACTTTTTCCTCTTGGTCGCGTACCTGCAATAGGATTAGTGGTTACAATATTTTCCCTAACACTGACTAGTCTTTCTGGTGAAGATCCTACCACCTCAAAGTTTTCAAATTCTATATAAAAAAGATAGGGCGATGGATTTTCTGATCTTAATCTCCTATATGCCTCAAAGGAGTTTCCTTCTGTATCAATACTAAATCTTTGGGATAATATTACTTGGAACACATCTCCCTTTCTTATATAGCTTTTTGCCCTATTAACAAGGTCACAAAACTCCTCTTGGGATAAATTGGACCTTACCTCCGATGACAACTCCTTTTTTTCAAAGGGCTCTATTTCTTTTCTAATCCTAATTTTTTCGTATGTTTCTTCTAATATTTTTACTATATCCTCATACTGATGCTCATCTTCCTTAAGTACGTTATAAAGGATATATAGCTTATGATTATAATGGTCATAGCAAATTACTGTTTTATAAAATAGTAGATAAGCTTCTGGCACATTAATTTCATCTTTATTACTATCTGGAAGTTTCTCATACTGCCTTATGGTATCGTAACCTACATAACCTATAGCACCACCACTAAATGGTAAGCTTAAATATTCAGAGCTGTATTGGATATCCAGTAACTCCTTTACTGTATCCAGCAGATCTGCCTTCCCTTCTACCTTAGTTCCATCTTCTTTAATAATAGAAATATTGCTTCCCCAGCTAGTAACCTGAAGATAAGGATTCTCTGCCATAAAAGAATATCTTCCACTTTCTTTAGTAGCTAAGGCACTTTCTAAAAGGCATCTGTTTTTGCCTTCCAGATTATAAAACATTACTATAGGGGTCAGTTCATCAGCGTGTGCTTCAAAGGTAACAGGAAAAACCTTATTGGCCTTTTTTAATTCATTAAACTGCTCTTTAGTCAAGGTAATCATGATCAAAACCTCCATTCTTCATACTTAAATAAACAAAAAAGCCACTTCATCCTTATAACGGGACGAAGTGACTCCGCGGTGCCACCCATATTAAACTGGCATTAGAGGTACACATATCTGCTATTTATCTTCCCTTATAAATGAAAGAGTCAATAAAAAACACCTAGTCCTATTAGGGCGAGATGTCTACTCGCTATGCCACCTAAATGCAAATTTATCTTTATCAGGTACAGAATAATTTCGATACCCTGTCATTTTAACGGCTGACTCCCGGAAAATGCTACTATTACTTCGCATATCATCTCACAGACCCATTCAATATAGACTACAGTACCTGGCTTCCACCATCCCAGATTCGCTTAAACTAAGCTCCTATATCTACTCTTTCTGATCATAGATTTTAATCTATTTTATTACATCGGTAATATTTAGTCAATAGTTTTTCTGATAATTTATTATAGTAAAATGCAGACTGTTCTACCTGGTCACTAATATAGGTGTATCTGTTTTTTGCTATGTTGCTTTGTTTCAAAGAAGTGTTGATGCATTATGGGGTATTTTAAAAAATAATAGGGATTGTTGCAGAACTAGAAATTCAGTTAGTTCTGCAACAGTCCCTTTGTAATGTGGTAATGTTGTGTTTCCTGTGGGAAAGGGAACGAAAAGAAACATCAAGCATAAGCTTGATGTTTCTTATATAACCTGGCAACGTCCTACTTTTCCACTCAGTCTCCCAAGCAGTATCATCGGCGCTGTGAGGCTTAACCATCGTGTTCGGGATGGGAACGGGTGTAACACTCACGCCATAGTCACCAGATATCAGAT
>JAAYTB010000097.1 GCA_012523855.1 Clostridia bacterium | reverse complement strand
ATATATAATCAAGCTATGATTTTTTATATCATATTTCTTTGCTACAGATTTGTAACCACCGGTTTCTCCTCCCATGTACTCTTTAACTACTTTTAACTTAAACTCAAATGAATATTTAGACATGATACCCCCCCCTGAATCCGTGTCCGGATTTAGGGGGTAACATCAGATTGCCTATTCTTTTTTTATGTGTTAATATTTAATACTGGAGGGGAGTATTATGAATATACATATGAAGAACATTTTGAAGGAAAAATATAAAATAAGTGATACTGTGATTGATTATTTGCATTTGGCTGAAAAAGATACCCAAGAGGAATTTAAATATTATGATGAAATAAAAGAATTTAATCAAGCTAAAGTATTGGCTGCCTTTCAGGAAGAAAGAATCAGTGACACACACTTTACTAATAGTTCAGGATATGGCTACGGTGATATTGGCAGGGATACTTTAGATGAAGTTTATGCTAATATATTTAACTGCGAAGCTGCTTTGGTGAGACCTCACTTCGTAAGCGGAACCCATGCTATAGGTGTTGCTCTTTTAGGCAACTTAAGGCCTGGTGACACCATGTTAACTATTACTGGAGAACCATATGACACACTCCATAGCATCATAGGTATCAGCGGAAATCAAGACATAGGTTCTTTAAAAGATTATGGAATAGGTTATGAACAAATAGACTTAATTAATGGGTACTTCGATTATGAGAGAATAGAAAAGGTTCTTAAAGAAAATACTAGTATTAAATTAGTCCATATTCAAAAGTCTGCTGGTTATGGTTGGCGTAAATCATTAGATATTTCTAGTATTGAAAAGGTCATTGCTTTTATTAAAAACATCAAGGAAGATCTTATATGTTTTGTTGATAATTGCTATGGGGAGTTTGTAGAAATAAAGGAACCTACCGAGGTTGGTGCAGATTTAGTATGTGGCTCCCTAATCAAAAATATAGGTGGCGGTATTGCTCCAACTGGAGGCTATGTTGTAGGAAAGAAAAAGTATGTCGAGCAAGCATCTTTCAGATTAACCGTACCGGGCCTAGGAGGGGAGTGCGGTGCGACTTTAGGGGTGGTGAGATCCTTTTATCAAGGTTTGTTTTTAGCTTCTCATATAACTATGGAAGCTGTAAAAGGAGCTGTGTTATGCTCTAGAGTAATGGAATTAGCAGGTTTTGAAGTATTACCTAAATATACGGACAGAAGAACAGACATTATCCAAGCTATAAAGTTTAACGATAAAGAAAAATTAATTAATTTCTGTAAAGGCATTCAAAAAGGGTCTCCTATAGATTCATTTGTAGAGTGCGAACCGTGGGAAATGCCTGGCTATAGCGATCAAGTTATAATGGCTGCTGGAGCCTTTATTCAAGGTTCATCTATAGAGCTTTCTGCTGATGCTCCAATAAGACCACCATATATAGCTTATCTTCAGGGTGGTTTAACCTTAGAGCATGTAAAAATAGGTTTATCTATAGCGTTAAATAATATCCTACGATAAAGTGTATAAAAAACTCGGGGCATAAGTCCCGAGTTTAAAAAACTAATATGTTCTATAAATACCTACTAATCTACCAAGAATTCTGCAATCTCTCACAATAATAGGACTCATAGTTTTATTTTCTGGTTGTAATCTAATATAATCCTTTTCTTTAAAAAATCTTTTTATTGTAGCGGAATTTTCTATTAAAGCAACTACAATCTCGCCGTTTAGAGCAGATTCGGTTTTTTCAATTATAGCTAAATCTCCATCTAAAATTCCAGCATCAATCATGCTTTCGCCTTTAACTCTCAAAATAAACAAATCATTACGGTTTTTAATATAGTTTAAAGGAATTGTGAAAGTATCCTCAATGTTTTCAACAGCTAAAATTGGAGCACCTGCAGTTACTTTGCCCACTATAGGAATGTCTATCATTTCCTTTTGGCGATTTGAAAGCTCACAAATTTCTAAGGCTCTTGGTTTAGTAGCATCACGCTTAATTAATCCCTTTTTTTCTAGCCTTTTTAGATGACCATGAACCGTTGATGTAGAACTTAATCCTACTGCTTCACATATTTCTCTCACTGCTGGTGGATATCCTTTTTCCTGGGTATGCTTTTTTAAGAACTCGTATATTTCTTTTTGCTTAGCACTTAAACTTTCAGACATGCTTTTACACCTCTCATTTCAAATAAATTATAACATAAAGTTTCGAATTATTCAAACTGATGTTCTATTTATTAATGATAGCCACTTAGTAAAATAATTATACATAGTTGAAAAAAGATTTTTACTTTATTATAATTAATTATGTTTGTTTTATAGATTCACCGATTTATACAGGATGAAAGGGGAGATCGACCTATGGAAAAACAATGTATATTTCATATAAATAAAAACTGTGATGGTTGTAATGAATGTGATGTTTGCGATCTAGATCAAAATAAAATCTGCGACAGCTGTGGGGATTGCTTAGAAATCACCAACAATGATTACAAGAAAGTTATAGTGGATGATATATATGAAAGTAAGGATTTTGAGGAGGAGGATTTTTCAAAAAAAGCAGAACTTAGAGATTATAGAATTTTCAACGAAGATTATAAATACTTAGATACAAGTGATGACGAGGATTTAAATGTGGAATTTATAGAGGATATAGAAGGATTGAGTGAACTGTTAGAAGATACAGAAAATACAGTGCTAGAAGAAATTAGTCCAGGTTTATTTGTTCTAAAAGATCCTAAAAAATAGCTACCTTTTTGGTAGCTATTTTTCACTATTTAATTTCTGTATCGTTTAAAGGATTTAATTTAACAGCTTCTCTTAATCTATCATCATCTACATGGGTATAAATTTGAGTAGTTGATACACTTTCGTGGCCTAAAATTTTCTGAAGGCTACGAATGTCCACATTACCATGCTTGTACATCAATGTTGCTGCTGTATGTCTTAACTTATGAGGAGAGTATTTATTGCTATCCAATCCGGCAGCTTTTAAATGTTTATCAATTATAACTTCTACAGTTCTTTTGCTTATTCTACTTTTCTTTTCGCTGATAAAAAGGGCATCTTTATGTTCAGGTAATATTTCCATTGAATTTCTTTCAATTAAGTAATCAGATATAGCCTTCAAACATGCTTTGTTCAAATAAACAGTACGTTCCTTATTACCTTTACCAATCACTGTCAAAGTATCTTCCTTTATTTTAGAAATATTTATGCTACATAACTCCGATAAACGTAATCCGCAGTTTAAAAATAATGTTATTATACAATAGTCCCGTTTTTCGTGTTTGTAAGATTCATCTACAGATCTCAACAGTTCCTTACTTTCCCTTAAAGTTAAATAAATTGGGTTTCTCTTTTCTATCCTTGGGGATTCCAATTCCATAGCTGGGTTTTCATCTAAAATTTTTGCTTTTGTATTAAGGTATTGGAAAAAGGATCTAATAGATGCAACTTTTCTAGCCCTGGCATAGGAATTGTTTTGTCTGTTTCTTTCAACAAAAGACAAAAAGGCATATAAATCAGATAAACTTATAGATTTTATAAATTCATCATCAATATCGTTAATTTGAATTTGGGAAAATTCTAAGTTCCGCGGACAGATTCCTCTGTACATTTTTAAAAATCTAAATAATAAGATTAAATCTATCTTGTAACCATTAACAGTATTATTAGATCTACCTTTAATTACTTCTAAATAGTTTAAATATTCCATCAACCTTTTAGGTAGGTAAATATAATCATTAAAAAATGTAGGGGAAGGATCCGAAGGACGATTAGTTTCTTTATCCTTTTTCCTTATCTTTGTTTTGTTACTCTTGGGTAACCTTGTTGCAAGATCCATTTCTTTAACAATTCTCTGCATTTGTCTTAAGCTAATATTATATACACTAGACAATTGTGAAGTAGAATAACCTTTTTTATAGAATATGTAGATATCTCTTATGACTAAAGCGTAAGATTTTCTTTCAAGTCTTTTTATTAAGTCTTTTATATTTTCTTCATCTTTATCTGATAACTGAGTAGTATCCAATATGGATTGCTCAGGCTCTTGGTATCTTATTAATTCATAACGGCTACTCATGTAATTAATCACCTCAGCTATATTATATCAAGAAATATGTCGTTTGTCTACATCATTGCGTTAAATTATGATTTAACGCAATGATGTATAGCGTCATCAAACCAAATATTAACATATACTTTACAGTTTGTTCGCCTTCAAGCAATATATCGATTTTGTTGAAATTTCTGTTTTTAAAAAATATCTAACCTAGCTATATTAGTATTTTGTCGTTTTAAAAATGAATTTTTTAAAAAAACTTAAGTGAGTCGCCAGTAAAATTCGATTTATATCTTCTTGTGCTTTGCTTAGATCTATGATTATTTGACACAAATCTCCTTTTCCCTTTTAACATCCTCAATTGATAATGGTTGTCAATTAAACGTATCTTTTAGCTGTCTACCGACTGTATAAATATACCATTTTATGTAATTCACACATTGTGGACATCTCTGGGTATAAATATTAAATTGCTAATTCTTATTAAGCAACTATAAAAAAATAGCTGTATATTCATTTAATATGAATATACAGCTATTCAAAATACTTAATTACTAAATACTAAACATTAATTTCAACTTTCTCGCCTAAATACCTTTCATTCTCATTTAATATTGGTTTAACAATATTGTCTAAGAAATCTTTAACTTGACCAGGAGCTCTTCCAACAAATTTATGTGGATTTACAATACTTAAAACTTCCTCTCTGCTCATTTTAAAAATTGGGTCTTCGATTATTCTATCAATCAAATCATTATTTAAACCTTCTTCTTTGACCCGCTTTGCTGCAGCCATTGAATGGATTCTTATACGTTCATGTAATTCTTGTCTATCTGCACCTCTTTTAACAGCTTCCATCATAATATTTTCTGTAGCCATAAATGGTAATTCGCTATTTACATGAGCTTCAATTACTTTTTCATACACAACTAAATTTTCGCTTACGTTAAGATATAAATTTAAAACTCCATCTAGAGCTAAGAAAGCTTCTGGTACAGAAATTCTTTTATTAGCTGAATCGTCTAAAGTTCTTTCAAACCATTGGGTTGAAGATGTTATTGCTGGATTTAAGGCATCTACAATAACGTACCTAGCTAATGATCCTATTCTTTCTGAGCGCATTGGATTTCTCTTATAAGCCATAGCAGAAGAGCCTACTTGATTCTTTTCAAAAGGTTCTTCAATTTCTTTCATATATTGAAGTAGTCTAATATCATTACTGAACTTATATGCACTTTGGGCGATTTCAGAAAGTGTATTCAGGATAATGGAATCTATTTTTCTAGTATAGGTTTGACCTGTAATAGGCAGAGTTTCTTTAAATCCCATTTTAGCAGCCACTAGTTCATCTAACCTTTTTACCTTTTCTTCATCATCATTAAATAAATTCATGAAACTAGCTTGTGTACCAGTAGTACCTTTAGCGCCTCTCAATTTAATTTTATCAATTAGAAAATCTAAATTTTCTAAGTCTAATACTAAATCTTGAATCCACAAACATGCTCTTTTACCAACAGTAGTAAGTTGAGCAGGTTGTAGGTGTGTAAAGCCTAGAGTTGGTAGATTCTTATACTTATCAGCAAACTTAGATAAGGCTTCTATTATACAAATAAGTTTCTTCTTAATTAATAGAAGAGCTTCTTTCGTAATAATCAGATCAGTGTTATCACAAACGTAGCAACTAGTAGCACCTAAATGAATAATTCCCTTTGCTTTTGGACATTGAAGTCCGTAAGCGTGGACATGACTCATGACATCGTGCCTTATTTCTTTTTCTTTTTTCTGAGCATCTTCATAATTTATATTAGTAATATTACTTCGAAGTTCGTCGATCTGCTCTTCAGTGATATTCAGGCCTAATTCCTTTTCGCTTTCAGCTAAAGCTACCCATAACTTTCTCCAAGTTTGAAACTTTTTATCATCTGAAAATAAATAACTCATTTCCTTTGAAGAATATCTTGAGTTAAGAGGTGAATTATATAAGTTTCTCATCCTTTGCCTCCATTCTTTGTTTTAAAACAATTAATATTATACAATAGATTTTATCATATAAAAAAGAGGGTAACAATATCCCTCTTATTCTTCCAATGAATTAATCAATTTAACTAACTCTTCAACAGCATGAACTTCGTCGTCTCCTGAAGCTGATATAGTTATCTTGGAATTTTTAGATACTCCTAAAGATAATACACCAATTAAGCTTTTAACGTTAGCTTTCTTACCATTATGTTCAATTGTTATATCTGACTTAAATGAAGAAGCTTTTTTCACTAATAATGTTGCTGGTCTAGCGTGCAAACCAGTTGAACTTTTTACTACTACCTCTCTTGAAACCATTTTCTCATCCTCCTATTTTAATACTACAGTCATAAATAATTCTTTAGCTTTTGTTGTTTTGTAATTTATGTCTATACTCTCGATAATCTCTGAATTAGTAATAACAAGGGGCGTTATAGTAGAAGCCTGCCTTTCTACGAATTCTCTATCAAAAAATAAGATCTTATCTCCCGCTTTTACTTTTTCTCCGACCTTTACGTAAGATGCAAATCCTTTACCTTCCAACTTTACAGAATCAATTCCTACATGTATCAATAATTGTAAGCCTTCTTCTGTTTTTATACCGATTGCATGCTTAGCATCGTAAACAAGGACAATTTCCCCGTCTACAGGAGAATATACAAAGTTATCCTTGGGTTTAATAGCTACTCCTTCGCCCATAATCTTTTTATTAAATAAATAATCGTTTACTTCAGTTAATCCTACTACTTCTCCTGAAATAGGTAAAAATAAATCAATTTTCTTTTTCATATATTAATCACCCTCTGTTTCCAAAATATAATACTATAACTAATATATCATGAATCCTTGGAAAATTAAATATCTTATGGATATAATCTATGACAATTCATAAAAATATCTCTCATTCCAAGTTAGAAACAAACTCTTCCAAACGGGTTAAGCCTTTTTCAATATTCTCCATTGACGTTGCGTAAGATAATCTTATGTAATTATCATCCCCAAAAGCGGCTCCAGGTACCACTGCCAATAAATGCTTTTCTAATAGAAGTTTAGCCAATTCTATGGAATTTTCAATAGTTTGATCTCCTATTTTTTTATTCTTTATATCCTTTATATTGACCATTACATAAAAAGCACCTTTTGGCTTAATACAACTGATACCTTTTATAGCATTAATTTTTTTCACCATATAATCCCGTCGTAATTTAAACTGATCTATCATATGATTAACTGTCTGCTGAGGACCACTTATAGCTTCAATAGCTGCATACTGACATACTGATGTTGGATTAGATGTAGTATGACTTTGAATACGTGACATAATTTTTATTAATTTCTCAGGACCTACAGCATATCCAATTCTCCATCCAGTCATAGAATAGGATTTTGAAAGGCCATTAATTATAACAGTTCTATTGTATGCATCCTCACTAATAGAAGCTATACTGATATGTTCTTCATTATCATATATCAATTTTTCATAAATTTCATCAGAAATAATAATTAAGTCATGTTTCTTAGCAAATTCTGCAATCATCTTTAAGTCTTCATAACTGTATACAACACCTGCTGGATTATTAGGACTATTAATTATTATTGCTTTTGTATTCTGAGTTACAACCTTTTCTAATTCGCTTAATTCATACTTAAACTCATTTTCTATTTTGGTACTAACAAGTACGGGAACTCCACCATATAGTTTAACTAGCTCAGGGTAGGATACCCAATAAGGTACTGGTATTACTACTTCATCCCCAGGATTCAAAATTGCTTGAAAAGTATTAGACAGACATTGCTTAGCTCCTGTTGATACTATAACTTGAGATGGATTATAGTTAAGTTTATTATCATCAGACAACTTCTTGCATATTACTTCTTTTAATTGCTGAATACCTGAAGCAGGTGTATACTTAGTGAATCCGTTCTTCATTGCTTTAATAGCAGCCTCTATGATATTATCAGGCGTATTAAAGTCTGGTTCCCCAGCGCTAAAACTTACTACATCTTTACCCATCTCTTTTGCAGTTTTAGCTTTTGCTGTAATTTCCAGCGTTAGAGATGGTTCCAATTGCAAGGATAAGTTAGAAAATTTCATTGTATACTCCTCCATTTTTAAAATAATATTTGAATAGTTTTTTAGTTAAATCGTAGTCTAAACCTACTGAACCTATTCTAATATCAGATCTTGTGTTACCCCCATGATAATCACTGCCCCCAGTAATAACAAGCTTGTATTTTTTTGCCATATTATAAAATCTATTAACAGCATCACTAGTATGTGAAGGGTGAAATACCTCTATTCCTTTTAAACCATACACTCGCAGTTCTTTTATGAACTTTTCCATGCTTATACTCTTATATATTTCCCCTGGATGAGCTAATACAGGTATTCCGCCACTCTGTGCAATAAGTCTTAAAGTTTCTTTATAATTTAACTTATATCGCTCAATATATGCAGGCCTATCTTTAGCTAAATAAAGATAGAATGCTTCCTTAATCGAGTTTACATATCCCTTGTCTTGAAGAATTTTAGCAATATGAGGTCTTCCTAAAGAAACATATTTATTTACATCTAAATCTGTCGCAGATATATCAATATTCAGACTCTTTAATTTATTAATAATACTATGTACTCTTTCAATTCGAGCATTTTGTATAATTTTTAATTGATTATTCAATTCTGAATTATTTATATCAATAAAATACCCTAAAAAATGAATTTCATAACCGCAATATTCACTACTTAATTCAATACCATTTATTATTTTTACAGATGGATCTAATGAATTTAGTTGCAGTTGTGATGATATAGAATCATGGTCAGTTATAGATATACACTTAATATTACTAGTCTTAGCTATTTGAATAATTTCCTTAGGAGATAACTTACCATCAGAATAGCTAGAATGAATGTGTAGATCCGAATAAATCATGGCGAACACCTATTTCTATTTTCTTTAACGTTTATATACAAAATATATCACTTATAATAACTAATGTAAATATATTTTATAAGAATATAAAAGGCTTATAAATGAAATTACAATAAATTTTTACTGGAATGCTCTCTTGGTTCTACTATAAATTTCAGAGCAGTTCTTTCTTCACCATCAATTAAAACATCTACAAAAGCAGGAATACAAATTAAATTAATTCCACTAGGCGCTAAAAAACCTCTTGCTATAGCTATAGCTTTAACCGCTTGATTAATAGCAGCAGCTCCGATAGCTTGAATCTCTGTCATTCCTTTTTCCCTAACTACTGCAGCTACTGCACCGGCTACTGAATTTGGATTGGATTTTGCTGAAACTTTTAATACTTCCATAAATACTACCTCCTTAATTTACCTAATGAAAGATTATCTGATATTACTTATGTTCTACAACTAAATAGAAAACTCCTTTTAAACTTTGATTTTTTTACAAAGCTAAAAGGAGTCTTTCTTGCAACACTAATTAATAATTATTTTGCATAATCAATAGCTCGTGTTTCTCTTATAACATTTACTTTAATTTGACCGGGATATTCTAGTTCAGTTTCTATTTTCTTAACTAACTTTCTAGACATATCAATTAACCCGGCATCATCAATTTGTTCTGGTTTAACCATAATTCTTACTTCTCTACCTGCTTGAATGGCAAATGACTTTTCTACGCCTTCATATGAATTTGCAATTTCTTCTAATTTCTCTAATCTCTTAATGTATGCTTCAAGAGTTTCTCTTCTAGCACCGGGTCTTGCAGCTGAAATAGCATCTGCTGCTTGAACAAGGACAGCTTCTAAAGACTGCATTTCTATATCACCATGATGTGCACCTATTGCATTAACAATGATAGGCGATTCGTGATATTTTTTAGCTATATCAGCACCTATTATTGCATGAGGTCCTTCAACTTCATGATCTACAGCGTTACCAATATCATGAAGCAATCCTGCTCTTTTTGCTAAGGTTGGATCTAAACCTAATTCGCTTGCCATAAGTCCTGCCAGATATGCAACCTCTAGAGAATGTTTAAGCACATTTTGACCATAACTTGTTCTGTACTTTAATCGGCCAAGCAATTTAATTAATTCCTGATGTAATCCATGTACACCAGTTTCAAAAGTTGCTTGTTCACCTTCCTCTTTTATGTTGTTTTCAACTTCCTTTTTTGCTCTTTCTACCATTTCTTCGATTCTAGCTGGATGAATTCTACCATCGATAATTAACTTTTCTAGAGCAATTCTAGCAACTTCTCGTCTAATTGGATCAAAACTTGAAAGTATAACTGCTTCTGGAGTATCATCAATTATTAAATCTACCCCTGTTAAAGTTTCGAGAGTTCTAATATTTCTACCCTCTCTACCTATAATTCTACCTTTCATTTCATCATTAGGTAATGCAACTACATGAACTGTGGACTCTGAAACATGGTCAGCAGCACATCTTTGAATTGCAGTAGTGATAATTTCTCTAGCTCTCTTTTCACTTTCTTCCTTAGTTTTAGTTTCAAACTCTTTAATTAAGATAGCTGAATCGTGTTTTAACTCTGCGCTTAATTGATCTAACAGAAGTGCTTTGGCATCTTCTGAAGTCATACCAGCGATACGTTCTAACTCATCTCTCTGCTTTTCATATAGCGCCTGAACGCTCTCCTCTAGTTGTTGCACTTCTTGCAGTTTCTTATTAATACTTTCATCCTTCTTTTCGAGCATATCACTCTTTTTATCCAAAGACTCTTCCCTCTGAAGCACTCTTCGTTCCATCCTTTGGACCTCATTGCGTCTTTCTCTGGACTCTCGTTCTAAGTCATTTCTCAACTTATGAACTTCTTCTTTTGCTTCTAGTATAGCTTCTTTCTTTTTGGTATCAGCCTCTTTATGAGCAGCTTCCAAAATTCTTTCCGCTTCCTGTTCAGCTTTTACAATTTTTTCTTCTACTAATCTTTTTCTTATTAGAAATTCAATTATTAATACCGCTGCGGTAACTATTACTACAGCTATTGATGGTATTAGAAATTTACCCATACGAACACCTACTTTGCTTTATTTTATTGTGATTAAAATTGAAAATGAAAGCTTAGAAAAGGTGTCATATTATTCAATAAAAAATATTAAATATGATAAACCAGTATTTGTATTTATTTTATATTATATTTTAATTAATGTCAAGTTGAAAACCTTTAGAGAGAAAATTGTCTACTGGTATACATAATATATAATATGTATACTATCTACTTGTTTAGTATGCTTATACTTTTTAAAAAGTATCAAGGTATAAAAATAAGAAAGCAGTGAAATTACTGCTTTCTTATTTTTTTTCATCCTTTTTAACACTTTTATCCTCATTTTTTTTTGCTGCAGCTATCAACGGTAATTCATATTTCTTTCTAATAAGATTTTCTATCTCTAGTGCTATCTCTGGATTATCTCTTAAATATTGTTTAGAGTTTTCTCTTCCTTGACCAAGTCTTATATCATTATAGGAAAACCATGCTCCACTTTTTTGAACTATACTTTCCTTAACCCCAACATCAATAATGTTACCTTCTCTTGAAATACCTTCATTATACATTATATCAAATTCTGATTGTTTAAATGGTGGTGCAACCTTATTCTTGATTACTTTTACCCTTGTTCTATTACCTACAACTTCATCACCTTGCTTAATTGAATCTATTCTTCTAATATCCATTCTTATAGAAGAATAGAATTTAAGTGCTCTACCACCAGGAGTAGTTTCAGGATTTCCAAACATTATTCCAACTTTCTCTCTTAATTGGTTTATGAATATAGCTACGCATTTTGACTTGTTAATAG
This sequence comes from Clostridia bacterium, assembly GCA_012523855.1. GTDB lineage: Bacteria > Bacillota > Clostridia > Clostridiales > Clostridiaceae > Clostridium_AU. The sequence continues at coordinate 15,656 of JAAYTB010000097.1, read as the reverse complement.
AACCGCCTAATTTTCTTAGAGCTTGAGACATAAGTCTTGCTTGTAAACCTACGTGAGAATCTCCCATTTCCCCTTCTATTTCGGCTCTAGGCACTAATGCAGCAACTGAGTCTACTACAATTACATCGATAGCGTTAGATCTAACTAGAGCTTCTGCAATCTCTAAAGCTTGTTCTCCTGTATCAGGTTGCGATACTATAAGATTATCTATGTCAACGCCTAGCTTTTTAGCATAACTAGGATCTAGTGCGTGCTCTGCATCAATAAATGCTGCAGCACCGCCTCTCTTTTGTGCTTCAGCAACTATATGTAAAGCAACCGTTGTTTTACCAGATGATTCTGGTCCATAGATTTCAACTATTCTTCCTCTTGGAACTCCCCCTATACCTAGAGCTATATCTAAATCTAAACAGCCAGTGGGAATAGCTTCAATGTCTAAAATATTATGTTCCCCCAGCTTCATAATTGAGCCTTTACCAAATTGTTTTTCAATTTGGCCCATAGCAGCTTCTATAGCCTTAATCTTTTCCAAATCTAAACTTGCCATTATTCTCATTCCTTTCCGAACACACGTTCCATAATTATTATAAACTAATTAGCCTAATTAGTCAACATTAACTAAAAAGTTCCTTATAATAGGAACTTAAGTTTCTTAGTATTAAATTTTTGCCAACTATAAAAATATTATACAATATTGAAGCCTACTTTTCTGTTTTTATAACATTTTTATTTTTTATAAAATAATCTACACCTGATATTACAGTTATTATTACAGCTGCAGCTAATAAAATATCTGTCAAAGTAGAAAATAAACTATTAATATATAAAAAGTTAAGAAATTTATTTGCGAATTCAGGATAAATATGAAAATTAAATTCAAGCAAAGCACTAATAATGGCTACTATTTGTATAACAGTTTTGACTTTTCCCCATTTGCTAGCAGCAATCACCAAGCCCTCTGCAGCTGATATAGTTCTTAAACCGGAAACAGCAAATTCTCTTGCAATTATTATAACAGCTATCCAACCAGGTATTATTCCGGACTCAACTAAGGAAATTAAAGCAGCAGTAACTAACATTTTATCTGCTAATGGGTCCATTAATTTCCCAAAGCTAGTCACTTGATTCCTAGTTCTTGCGATATATCCATCCAATTTGTCTGTTAAAGATGCAATTATGAAGACAAAAGTTGCAATAATTGCACCGTAAGGTATATCCTTAATTGCAATAAATATTAAAAAGATTGGAACAAGAAAAATTCTAATAATCGTTAGTTTATTTGCCAGATTCATAAGATACCTCTCCTTTTAAATCATATTCATCAGCTTCATTAACTTTCACAGGTATAAAGCTACCAATTTTAATATTTTCGTTGATGTTAACATAAATTAATCCATCAATCTCTGGCGCCATATGTTCTGTTCTCCCAATAAAGTAGTTGTCCTCAATTTTTTCAATTAAAGTGCTATATACTTTACCTACTTTATCAATATTATTTTTTAGAGAAATCTCCTGTTGTAGCAGCATTATATCTTCTTCTCTTTTTTCCATAATATCCTGGCTAACTAATTCTTTCATTTTTGCAGCAGCTGTCCCCTCTTCCTGGGAATATTTAAATACGCCCATGTGAGTGAATTTTGTTTCCTCCACAAATTTTAATAACTCTTTAAAATCTTCATCAGTCTCACCAGGAAATCCAACTATAAAAGTTGTCCTTAATGCTATATCTTTTACTTTTGTCTTTAGTTTGTTAATTACAGATTGAATCTTTTCTTTATTTCCTCTTCTACCCATACGTTTTAAAATATTATTGCTAATATGTTGAATAGGCATATCTATATATTTGCACACCTTTGGGTTGTTTGCTATTTCATCAATTAATTCATCAGTTATTTCTTCTGGATAAGCGTATAACAAGCGAATCCACTTAATTCTTTCAACTTTTGAAATCTCATTAATTAGTTTATCAAGCCTTTTTTCGCCATATATATCTATACCGTACATAGTTGTATCCTGTCCGATCAGTATTAGCTCTTCAATTCCTTGTTTTGCAAGACTCTCTACTTCTTTAATAATGTTCTCCATACTTCTACTTCTATAAGGCCCCCTTATTTTAGGGATTGCGCAGTAGGTACAATTATTATTACAGCCCTCGCTAATTCTTACATAAGCGTAATTCTTTCCTGTAGTAATTACTCTTTGGCCTTCATTAATAACATCATTATCAGAACATAACAGGATCTTTTCTTTAGCATTATAAAACTTTTCAATAACAGAAGCTATTTTATCATAGTCATTAACACCTAATATTATATCAATTTCCGGCATTAAATTCTGTAAGTCTTCTTTGTATCTTTGGGTAAGACATCCAGTTGCAATCAGAACTTTACAATTATACATTCTTTTGTATTCAGCCATTTCTAATATAGTATTGATGGATTCTTGTTTTGAACTTTCTATAAAGCCACAAGTATTTACTATAATAATATCAGCTTCCTTAGGGTCATTAGTTATTTCAAATTTATCTACAAGTTTGCCTAATATAATTTCAGTATCTACTCTGTTTTTATCACATCCAAGACTTATAATTCCTAGTTTATATACTGTCAATTTATTTCCTCCTAATGTTACAAATAGTATTTGTATTTCTACAAATACATTTTAAATCTCTTTTGAGTTTTTAACAAGTATTTTATGTTTAATCTATTCCGAACTATTTTCAAAATATTCTTGTCTATCAATTAAAATTTGTCTTGGTTTACTACCATCTCTAGAAGATATAATCCCCTTGCTTTCTAATTGATCCATTAACCTAGCAGCCCTATTATAACCTACTCTAAGTCTTCTTTGCAAGAATGAAGTAGATGCCTGTCCAGATTCCACCACAACTCTTATAGCTTCATCTAGTAATTCATCATACTCTTCTTCCACCGTATTTTTTGAATTAATATGATTTATAATTTCCTCTTTATATTCACTTTCTGCTCCTTGACTTTTTATAAAGCTCACTACCCTTTCAACTTCATCTTCAGAAATAAAGGCTCCTTGAATTCTTATAGGCTTAGATTCCCCTACTGGATAAAAGAGCATATCTCCTTTACCTAATAATTTCTCTGCACCAGAGGTATCCAGTATAGTTCTAGAGTCTATTTGGCTGGATACAGCAAAAGAAATTCTAGAAGGTATATTAGCCTTTATTACACCAGTAATTACGTCTACAGACGGGCGCTGGGTTGCTATAACAAGATGCATTCCTGCAGCTCTTGCCATCTGGGCTAATCTGCCTATATAATCTTCAACATCTCCAGGACATACCATCATTAAATCTGCAAGCTCGTCTACAATAATAACTATCCCTGGCAATTTCTCAGAAACTACACCTTTGTCCAATAATTCATTGTAGCCTTCTACATTTCTAACTCCGTTTTCAGCAAACAACTTATATCTTCTTGTCATTTCATTTACGGCCCAATTTAAAGCTCCAGCAGCCTTTTTAGGCTCTGTAACTACAGGAATCAATAAATGGGGAATTCCGTTGTATACATTTAATTCTACAACTTTAGGGTCAATCATTAATAGTTTTACATCATCTGGAGAATATTTAAATAATATGCTTATTATTAAAGTGTTAATGCAGACACTTTTACCAGAACCAGTAGCCCCTGCAATTAGCAAGTGAGGCATTTTAGATAAATCTGATACTACACAATTACCTGAAATATCTTTACCTAAAGCAAAGGCAATATTTTTTTTACCAGTAGTGAATTCCTCACTGTCTAAGACTTCCCTAAGGTATACCGGTATCAATTCCTTATTAGGTACTTCTATACCTACAGCAGCCTTACCTGGAATAGGAGCTTCTATACGAACACCCTTAGCAGCAAGACCTAAGGCAATGTCATCTGCTAAATTTACTATCTTACTAACCTTTACTCCAGAATGAGGTTGTAATTCATACCTAGTGACTGAAGGACCTTTAGTTACCTGTATAACCTTAGCCTCTACGCCAAAACTACTTAAAGTATCCTCTAACTTTGCAGCGCTATTTAATAAATCTTTTTTATCGTCCTTGTTCATATTGGATATATTGTTTACATTTAACAAATCTAAAGTTGGAAAGTTATATACTTTATCAGTTTCTGTTGAATTTAATACAATCTCCTCCGATATCTCTTTAGACAATTGTTCATGAGATTCTTCTTTTGCTGCCTTTACATTCTTTTGTGATTTCTTTTGAACATTATTCTCGGCAGCAGGTGATGAGGCTTCTTCCAGGTTAACATTTTTCATAAAATCAATGATCTTAATTTTCTTATTTATATTATTTATATAACTCTCACGGTCCCCATCTTCATTACTACTCTTAGCTTCTATATTTTCCATTATAATTGGAGCAGTTTTTTTGCTTTTATTTTTTTTCGTTTCTAATTTTGTTATTTTAAATTTGTTTATAACATCCATAATAGTAATGTCAAAAATTATTATTATGCTAATGGTGTAAATTGCAAAGTATGTTATATAGCAACCTAAAGTCCCTAATAACTTGTAAAGAGGAACGGTAATAATATAGCTAATAACACCACCATGCCAAATGGAGCTGTTATTAATAATAGCTTTCAAACCTGATAAAAATTCTCCCTTATAAAAGTTTTCAATGTTAATTAACTGAATAAAAAGAAGTGTATTAGTTGCAAATATGATTATTCCGTAGAACTTTTTATGAAAGGTTAATTTACCCTTGGTTCTTATAATAGCTATACCTATAAAAATTAAGATAGCAGGAAATAGATATGTTCCAAGGCCTATTAGCATTATAAATAACTTATTGATAACTTCACCAAACAATCCAGCTCTAGAAGTAAGAACACTTATTGTCATTAGTAGTCCTAAAGCTATTAAAATTATGCCAACTATATCACTATGTAAGTCAGATTTCTTTTTCTTCTTAGCCAAAGTCATCACCTCACGTGTAAATATTTCTACATGCAATTATAATATCCTTTTTTTAATAAAATTTAACCATAGGTTTATGCCTATGGCTGAGATTTATTTTCCTCTATTAATTTATAGAGTTTTGCTAATGCTTCTTTAATTCCTCCAACCTCATCTATTATACCATGATCAACTGCTTGTTTTCCAATCAAAATAGTTCCCATATCATTTAATAATTCATCTGATTGAAGCATAAGCTCACGAAAATGCTTTTCATCAATGTTTGAAGTTCTTGTAACAAATTCAATAATACGCTTTTGCATTTTGTTAAAGTACTCAAAGGTCTGAGGTACACCTATAACTAGGCCAGTCATTCTAATAGGATGAACTATCATTGTAGCAGTTGGTGATATAAATGAATAATCAGCTGATGTAGCAAGGGGAACACCTATGGAATGTCCTCCACCAATAACCAGTGATACTGTAGGTTTACTTAAACTACTTATCATCTCTGAAATAGCTAATCCAGCTTCTACGTCCCCACCTACAGTATTTAAAACTATTAACAAGCCATCTACCTGTTCATCTCTTTCCATTGAGATTAATTGAGGTATAATGTGCTCGTACTTAGTTGATTTAGTTTGAGGCGATGACAAGTTGTGCCCTTCAATTTGACCAATTATTGGTACCACTTGTATTTTATCATCTGCTTTAGGTAATTCAGATGTTCCAAGCTCTTTAATATTTTCTAATTTGTCTTCCTTTTGTTGAACTTTTTCCTCATCTGCCAAATTAATCCCTCCATATGCATTTGTATAATTATTCTGCACATAAAGGCATTATAATATACTTAGAGAAAGCTATCATAATAAATTAAATTTTCATTGCTCCCATCTAGGATTACAGCCTGTTTGTTTTCATTGTTTCCTCATCTGCATCAATTATTATTGTTCGTAAACCAATTTTTTTTACACAGTCCCAAGATACTTCAATGAATTCATTGCTACCAAAGAAGCTGAATTTAGATTGTGCTTTATTTAAAATAATCAACTTTAAATAACCTTTTTCGTCTACTACAACATCATTGTTTGCTAAATAATTATATTTTTCTCCATCATTAACATTGATAATTTCATATTTCTCTATATCACTATAAAGCTTTATATTATCACCCATAATATATACCTCCTTATTTTATATACAATTATTATGAAAATCACAAGTATTATATTACAGGCCATTAGTTTTTATACCAATTTACTTTTTGTGTCTTGCTTAAAAGCTACCTTATGGATATTAAGTATTTCGTTATATTTATCAATATTAATTTTACTTCCAACAAAAGCTGCATTTAAAATTTTATTTGCAAAGGTGATTTGCATTACTTCATCTAACTTTTCAGTGGTTATATCATCTATTTTTTTAATGATCTCTTCTGGCCTATTTAACTTATTTAAAAACAGAGCTGCCTTACCATTACTAAACATACGGCTACTAGTGCTTTCTAGACCTAAAATATAATTGCCTTTTATCTGTTCCTTTGCTTTAATTAGCTTTTCCCCGTGAATTGAAGTTTTAATAAAGGCTTCTAATTCTTCTATTATTAAATGCAGGGCATCAATTGCATAGTTGGCATTTAAACTAGTATATATATTAATTACTCCTGTATTATTAAATGGAGTCATATAAGAATATATTGTGTAGCATAAACCATATTCTTCTCTAACTTTTTGAAATAAAAGAGAGGATACTCCACCACCTAATATATTATTTAGTAGCAAAAGAGGGTATATGTCATTATTTCCTGTAGGAAGCCCCTTCATTCCTAAACTGATATGAAGTTGCTCTATTTCTTTGTTTTTATAAGCACTTCCCCATTGTATTTCTGAAGAGGGGTAATGGGTAATTATTTTATTATTACTCACCCAATTACCAAAGTAATTGTCTACTAACTTTTCTACATTATTAATATCTACATTACCACAGATGGAAATTACAGAGTTTTCTGGAATGTAATAAGATTGAACATAATCAATAAGTTCTTGTCTAGTAAAACTTTTTACTGTTTTTTCATCTCCTAAGATTGGTAATGACAGGGAATCTTCACCCCATATAACTCTACTATGAAGTTCACTAACTACATCTTCTGGAGTATCTTCGCTCATATTTATTTCTTCAATTATAACCCCTTTTTCTCTTTCAATTTCTTCTTCACTAAATTTGCTATTAAACAACATATCAGAAAGGACTTCTAAAGCTAATTCCAAGTGAGAATCTAAAAGTTTTATGTAAAAACAAGTAGCTTCCTTGCCTGTAAATGCGTTAATTTGACCTCCAACATCCTCAATTACCTCAGCTAATTCTTTAGCTGTTCTATTGTTTGTGCCTTTAAAAAGCATATGCTCTATGAAATGTGAGATACCATTGTTCTCTACGGTTTCGTTTCTAGAACCATTCTCTATCCATAGGCCAACGCTAACAGATCTTACATAATCTATTTTCTCTATTACAACTCTAAGACCATTTGATAATCTAATCATATTATACATATTATCAACAACCTCCCATAAAAAATAAAAAGGCTTAACGCCCTTTCATTTTTTTAAACTTCCTTTTCATCAGTTTCAGTAGCTTTAATAGCATCTTTTCTGGATAGATTTATTCTTCCTTGATTGTCTATTTCTACTACCTTTACTAGAATTTCATCTCCTACAGAGACTACATCCTCTACTTTGTTAACTCTAGAAATATCTAATTTTGATATATGTACTAAGCCTTCTTTGTTAGGAAGTATTTCGACAAAAGCACCGAAATTAGTAATCTTTGTTACTTTTCCTAAATATACTTCCCCTTGTTGCACATCTTTAGTCAAATCTTCTATCATTTTTATTGCCCTTTTAGCACCTACACTATCACTAGACATAACGAAAATCTTGCCATCATCTTTAATGTCAATCTTCACACCAGTTTCGGCAATTATTTTATTAATAACCTTTCCACCAGTACCAATTACATCCCTGATCTTTTCTGGATCAATAGTCATAGAATAAGCTCTTGGTGCATATGGTGATAGATCTTCTCTATATTTAGGTATGCAAGCATTTATTTTTTCAATGATATGAAGTCTAGCATTTCTAGCTTGGTTGATAGCAGTGCGAATTACATTGTTAGATATACCTTTTAACTTTGTATCTACCTGTATGGAAGTTATACCTTCTACAGTGCCTGCTACTTTAAAGTCCATATCTCCGAAAAAGTCTTCTATGCCCTGAATATCAGTTAATACTTCTTCTTGAGTTAGATCTTCGCTTGTTACTAATCCCATAGCAATACCTGCTGCAGGCCTCTTAATTGGCACCCCTGCATCCAACAAAGCTAAAGTACTTGCACAAACACTAGCTTGTGAAGTAGAACCATTTGAGCTTAAGACTTCAGATACCAATCTTATTGTATAAGGGAATTCTTCCTCTGATGGTATTAGTGACAATAGAGCTTTTTCAGCCAAGGCTCCATGGCCTATTTCTCTTCGTCCTGGTCCTCTCATTGGTCTAACTTCTCCAACACTATAGGATGGGAAATTGTAATGATGTATGTATCTTTTAAATTCCTCTTCTCCAAGACCATCTAAAATTTGAACATCTCCTAAGGGACCTAAAGTTGCTACAGTCATTACTTGGGTCAAACCTCTTGAAAACAAACCAGTACCGTGAGTTCTTGGCAATAAACCAACTTCACAGCTTATAGGTCTAACTTCGTCAAATTTTCTCTCATCAGGTCTTCTTTTATCAACTAAAATCATGTTCCTTACAATTTTTTTCTGTAGTCCATAAACTACCTCGCCAATATCTGCTAAATTGTCTGGATATTTTTCATTAAATTCCTCTGCAATTTTCTCTTTTACAGCATCCATTGCAGCATTTCTTTCATCTTTATTTGCTATGTACATAGCTTCTTTTATCATATCATAAGCAAATTCGGTAACTTCTTTTTCTAGTTCCTCATCAACTTTACATGGTTCAAATTCAGCTTTAGTCTTACCATACTTTTTCATAGTTTCTTCTTGGAATATAGCTAACTTTTTACATTCCTCGAAACCAAACATGATAGCATCGTACATAAGATCTTCTGGAATTTCCTGACCGCCAGCTTCTATCATCATTACTTTATCCTTAGTAGCACAAACTGTTAAGTCTAAAGAGCTAAGTTCTCTTTCCTTAGAAGTTGGATTTAATACAAAATTCCCATCTATTAAGCCAACAGAAACTGTACCTACTGGATCAGTAAAAGGAATACTGGATAGACAAAGTGCTAAGGAAGCTGCATTCATTGCTAAAATTTCTGGTGGATTATCTGTTTCTACTGATAAAACAGTACAAACAATTTGAACATCATTTCTGTAACCTTTTGGAAAAAGCGGTCTTAAAGGTCTATCAATTGCTCTTCCACTTAGGACAGCATTTTCTGAAGGCTTACCCTCTCTTTTAATAAATCCTCCCGGTATTTTTCCTACGGCATATAATCTTTCCTCATATTCCACACTTAATGGGAAAAAGTCTATACCTTCTCTTGGCTTCTCTGAAGCGTTAACATTAACTAATACAACAGTATCTCCATAACTAACTAACATAGCTGTATTTGATAACATTCCAACTTTGCCATATTCAGCTTTTAGTTTTCTTCCAGCTATTTCATATTCAAATATATGGCTCATAGTTTTAAAACCTCCTTTCAGTACACTAATATTATTTACAAAATAATACTTATTATAATTTTTTTAAAATAATAGAGCGGATTAACCGCTCTAGCTATTTTCTTAATCCTAGTTTTTCAATGATATCACGATATCTAGTAATATCTTGAGCCATTAAATAATTTAATAGACCTCTTCTTTGTCCAACCATCATTAATAGACCTCTTCTTGAATGATGATCTTTCTTATGAGTTTTTAAATGCTCATTTAAGTGATTGATTCTTTCAGTTAATAATGCTATTTGAACTTCTGGTGAACCTGTATCACCTTCATGTCTAGCATATTTTTGAATGATTTCATTTTTTCTTGCCTTATCCATTTCAACACCTCCGAAATTTAATCCCCTTGCTCCAAGAATAAAGTTGGCAATTCTTAATTCATAGAGTAAGGTTCACAAAAACTATTATAACAAACTCATTATAACTTGTAAATTATTTTTTTAAATTTCCTCTATATTTTTACTTTTTACGTAATAATAATCCTTATTCATTTGCTCTATGAGGGATTTTACCGAATCAAACTTTTCTTCATTTCTTATTCTTTCGATAAAATAAATACTTATATATTCGTCGTAAATCTCTTTATCAAAATTTAATATATATGTCTCAACATTTATTTTATTAGTTAAAGCTACGGTAGGGTTATGTCCAACATTGGTCATTCCCTTATATAGTTTATCTTTATATCTTACCACTGTATAATAAACACCAGCATTAGGTATTATAAACTTCTCATCAATATCTATATTTGCCGTAGGGTATCCTAAAGTTCTTCCTAACTGTTTTCCGGGGATAACCCTTCCAGATATCACAAAAGGCTTAAATAGCATCTTATTTGCTTCAATAATATTTCCCTCGGAAATCAAGGTTCTTATTCTAGAACTACTAATTAGTTGTTCATTTGATTCTAAGGGGTCCATAATTTTAACGGTAAAGTTATACTTGATACTTAATTCCCTAAGTAAATTAACATCTCCTTGATTTTTATGTCCAAATCTATAATTAAAACCTACTACAACTCCACCTAAGTTAAAGTTATTAACTAAATTTTCTATAAAATCTTCAGCAGAAGTCTCCATGAGCTCCCTATTAAAATCCACGAGACTCAATATATCTATGCCGACACTTCTTAAAATAGAAGCCTTATTATCATTATCCATTAATAGTTTTGGAGCTTTGTCAGGATTTATTACAGTTAAAGGGTGATTCTTAAAGGTAAACACCATACTAAGACCGTTATTTTTTTTAGCTAAGTTAATGCACTCTTTAATCAATCTCATATGGCCTAAATGCAATCCATCAAAACTTCCTAATGCTATATATGTTTTCTTACTTAAACTACAAAGACAATTATTATCAACTACTTGCATAAGCATACTCCTATATTAGTAAAATAGAAATCTCAAAATATTCTTCACTTCTTTTTCCAACACCAATCAGTTGATGTTCTTTATTATACACCCTATAATTACCTAGATTAATATGTTTAATTAATTTTTCTTTTTTCACCTTGACACCGTTCCGTAGTAACTTTTCCAGGTATAGATCTACTATTATTTCATCATATTTATTTAGAGCTGTATCCATAGGTATTAGATATTTTTGAACATTATTTGTATTTAAATCATCTAATGGTACTGAATTTTCCACAGAAAAGCTACCAGAAAACCTTCTTTCTAAACCACTCATCATTGCGCCGCAACCTAACTTTTCACCGATGTCATAACAAAGACTTCTTATATATGTTCCTTTTGAACATTCCACGTCAAATTTTACTATACTATTGTCCATTGAAATAAAATTAATATGGTGAATTGTTATCTTTCTAGGTTCTCTATAAACCTCTTTTCCCTGCCTAGCTAATTCATATAATCTTTTACCTTTTATTTTAATAGCAGAATACATGGGAGGAGTTTGCATTATATCACCTTGATAACTTAGTATAGCATTTTTGACTTCACTTTCACTTAGATTTATCTCGCTAGATCGAATTACCCTTCCCTCTTTATCATAGGTGTCTGTTACTATACCCAGTGTCATTTCTACTCTATATCCTTTAGTACCTTCCATAATAGAGTGTACTAACTTTGTAGCTTTACCAATGCAAATAGGTAGTACACCACAGGCAGATGGATCTAAAGTGCCGGTATGTCCTACCTTGGTACCTTTAAATAGTTTTTTTATCTTATTTACTGCATCAAAAGATGTAATGCCCGTAGGCTTATAACAATTAATAATGCCATCCATTCTATAAAGAAGCTCCTATCTTGTAAATTAATTCAGTCTTTAGTTTCTCTAAGTTACCCTTATAGGTGAAACCTGCCGCTTTAGAGTGGCCTCCTCCTCCATATTCTTCTGCTAGCTTTCGAACATCAAAATTATTATTAGATCTTAAACTTATTTTATAGCCTTCGCTATTTTCCTTAATATAGATAACTACTTCTATTCCTTTAATTGTAGTGCCTATATCTACTAAACCAGAAGCATCGGAGGAATCTACTGAAAATTCCTCCAACATTTTTTTGGTAACTTCCATAACACAAACCTTATCTTCACAACATAAAAACATATTATTAATTACTTCACCTGATAACTTGACTAAAGAATAGTTCTTATTTTCATAAATCAAACTATGTATTGCAGGAAATTCAATATCCTTAGATATTAAGTCTCCTGCAATGTTGTGAGTCAGCCTTGTAGTGTTAGAAAATCTAAAGCTCCCACAATCTGTCATGATTGAAGTATATAAAGCTTTGCCTATTTCTTTATCTATATTTACCCCTAACTCCTTAAGAAGTAAATAAATAATTTCACCTACAGCGCTATAAGAAGGATCTACATAATTGAGATCTCCGTAGTTGTCATTAGACAAATGATGGTCAATATTTATCAATATATAATCTCGATTCTTTAAATCAGAAGTATCGAAATTGATTCTATCAATATTGCCACAATCTAGCACTATTACGCAGTCTACACCATAATCTAAGACACCTGTACTTTTATTGATTTCTTCAACCCCTAATAAGTAATTAAAAACTTCAGGTACAGTTTCTTTACACACTATGTTGACAGTCTTGCCTAATTTTCTCAATCCATGCATTAGGGCCAAAGCACTACCAATAGAATCCCCATCTGCTGATACATGGAATGATATATTTATCTTTTTAGACTTTTTAATAGCTTCAACAATCTCATTTAGCATATTATTCACCTTTTATCTCATGAAGTAATTTCTCTATATGCATACTGTGTTCTAAAGATTCATCTAATTCTATAATTATCTGCGGGGTTAATCTTAAATTCATTCTATTACCTAATTCTCTTCTTAAAAAACCACTAGAGTTCTTCAAGGCAATTAAAGTACTTTCTTTTTCTTCTGCTTTTCCAAAAATACTTACATAAACTTTAGCATATCTTAAATCCTTTGTAACACTGACATTAGTTATGCTTACCATAGCGCTTATCCTTGGATCTTTCAAATCATTTCCAATTATGTTGCTAAGTTCCTTTTTTACTTCTTCATTGATTCTGCTACCTCTATAATTAGCCATTTTATATCACCCCTTTATAGATGACTTCTCTTTACTTCCTCCATAGCATAGGCTTCTATGATGTCACCCTCTTTAATATCATTGAACTTCTCAATGCTTAGGCCACACTCATAACCAGCTGCTACCTCTTTAACATCATCTTTGAATCTCTTTAAAGAAGCTAGTTTACCCTCTAAGATAACTATACCATCTCTAACAAGTCTTATGTCACAGTTTCTTACAATCTTACCACTTAACACATAACATCCTGCAATGGTTCCTAAATTTGAAATTTTATAAGTTTGCCTTATTTCTACAGTACCAAGAATAACTTCCTTATAATCAGGCTCTAGCATACCAATCATAGCAGACTTTATATCCTCAATAGCTGTATAGATTACACGATAGGTCTTAATTTCAACCTTTTCCTTTTCTGCTAAACTTGCAGCATTAGTGTCTGGTCTAACGTTGAAACCAATAATAATTGCATTTGAAGCTGAGGCTAAAGTAACATCTGTTTCAGTAATAGCTCCTGCTGCTCCATGTAGAACCCTTACCTTTACATCATCCGTAGACAATTTTTCCAAAGACTGCTTCATAGCTTCTACAGATCCTTGCACGTCCGCTTTAACAATTAAGCTCAATTCTTTAACTTTACCTTCTTGTATTTGGCTGTATAAATCCTCCAAAGATACTCTATGAGAAAAGGTCAGTTGATCTTTTAATTTTATTTTCCTAGCTTCGGCCATCTGTCTAGCTGTTTTTTCATCTTTAATTACTGTAAATCTATCTCCTGCTGATGGTACTTCAGATAAACCTAGTACTTCTACTGGAATAGATGGGCCTGCTGACTTTGTTTTCTTTCCTTTATCGTCAAACATAGCTCTTATCTTTCCGTATGTAGTACCTACTAAAATAGCATCTCCTACATTTAAAGTACCGTTTTGCACCAATAAGGTTGCAACTGCACCTCTACCCTTATCTAGCTTAGCTTCTATAACAGTACCTCTTGCTTTTCTACCAGGGTTAGCCTTTAACTCCTGCATTTCTGCTGTTAAAAGAACCATTTCTAATAACTCATCTATACCATCCTTTGTCTTTGCTGACACAGGAACAGTGATAGTATCTCCACCCCAATCTTCTGAAACCAGTCCAAACTCAGTTAGTTCTTGTTTAACCCTATCTGCATTGGATTCCGGTTTATCCATCTTATTGATAGCTACTATCATAGGAACATTAGCTGCTTTACAGTGATTTATAGCTTCTTGAGTTTGAGGCATAATTCCATCATCTGCAGCTACTACTAAAATTACAATATCAGTAATTTGTGCACCTCTTGCCCTCATAGAAGTAAAAGCTTCATGGCCTGGTGTGTCTAAAAAAGTAATTTTTTCATCGTTGATTTTTACTGTATATGCACCAATGTGCTGAGTTATACCTCCAGCCTCTGTTGCAGTAACTTTAGATTTTTTTATAGCATCCAGTAAAGAGGTTTTACCATGATCAACGTGACCCATAACTGTTACAATAGGAGGCCTTTTTTCTGTGTTTAGATCTTCTTCTAAATCCAGCTCCTCAGTTATGTTACCCTCTTCTTCCTCTGCCTGACTTATTATAATATCAAATTTTTCAGCCACTTTTTCTGCAGTTGCGAAATCTATTTCTTGATTTATTGCAGCCATTACCCCACAAAAAATTAACTGTTTAATTACTTCATTAGAAGGTTTATTAATTCTTTCTGCAAACTCTTTTACAGAAATAGTTGCTGGTATTTCTATTGTATTTTCCTCATTATTGTTGATTTTATTCTTTTCATCTCCATCTGCGGCAATATGACTTCCTTTGCTTTGTCTATTTTTCTTTTTGTTCTTAACAAAGGACTTTTGATTTGAATAAATTTCCTCATACTTAGTTATAACATCTTGGTCTTCTTTATTATTGGAAGGAGTTTTTTCATTATCCTCAGTTAATTCTTCGCTATCTTTTTCCTTATCAGTTAACAATTCCTTAATTAGTTCTGCGTCTTCGCTCTCTATAACACTCATATGATTTTTAACTTGAACATTAAACTCTTCCTGTAACATTGAAATTAATTTCTTGCTTGAAATATCTAATTCCTTAGCCAATTCATATACTCTTATTTTCGACATATATTCACCCCCGGTTATTTTGGTTGGCGTAATAAATTTCCATCAACCTTGTACTCATGTTATTATCTATAACACCCAGTACATTAATTTCCTTTCTTCCTAATATACTGCCTAATTCTTCCTTGTTATAATCATAAATATATTCAATACCTTGCTTTTCACAAAGATTTTTAAATTTTTTATAAGAATTTTCAGAAATACTTTTAGACAGAATGCAAAGGAACACTTTACCATGTTTTATTTTGTCTTCACATTTGTTATAGCCTTCAATTAGTTTTCCTGCACCTTTTGT
>JAAYTB010000096.1 GCA_012523855.1 Clostridia bacterium | reverse complement strand
TTCAAATTTTCTATAACTGCATTGGTGCTATCGACTTACCAAAATAAACGAAAAAACGGCATAGCCGAATATCAACGACTATGCCGAATTTTTTAGGAATTATAAATCCCTATCTGACCGCTCCTAAGGCTGCTTTTTTTAATTAGAACCTTTTAGCCAGCTCCTCTGCATTGTCAATGGCCTTTTGGATAATGGCCTCTACATCCTTATCTACAAGATCAATGCCTTCTGCTGCTATAGTTGTAAAATCTGTTATACCAAAGAAACCCAAGATAGTTCTTAAATATCTATCTCCCATTTCATAAGCAGCGGCAGGTCCTTCACCATAAACTCCACCTCTAGCAACTATATGAACACACTTCTTGTTGTTACACAAGCCTACAGGGCCGCTATCGGTATATTTGAAGGTTATCCCTGTAACAGATATATAATCTATATAAGCCTTTAATATAGCTGGAATACTCAAGTTCCAGAAAGGTGATGCAATAACATACTTGTCTGCCTCTACAAACTGATAGGCATATTTAAGTATTCTATGGTCTCTCTTTTCCTTTGGATCTTTTACAAACAAGTCTGGCAAATCATCCTCTTGTAAAAAGTTTATATCTTCCTATGCCCTCCTAAAATTTTACCTTCTATACTATAATTCAATTATATTATTAGCTTATTTTACAAGTATATGCTTTTTATTATACTTGTATAGCAAATGGAACTTTACCTGGTTGAAGAAACCACCCTTTTATTAATCTCTATAACCAATTCATTTATCTTTTTATAATCCGGCTTATCTGGTAAAACACAATTTTCCTTAGCATACTGGAACTTCTGATCATACCAATCTACCATTTCAAATATCTCCTCATCAAAGTCCAATTTATCCGATTTATCAATATATAGTTTTAACTGATCCTTTGTAATAGGCTTATACCTATCAACAAAGGTCATCATTTGCCTTTCTATACTACCCATTATATGTTTTTCCTTTTCCTTCTGCGGGTAACTGCCTCTGGCCAAAGCGTTCTCTAATCTTCTCAATTGCTGTATTGCGTAACCTCCAAAGGAAGCATAGGCTCCCTTTGATAAAAATAAATCTGCACTATTTCTTAGCATACGACCTTCCTCAGTTATTATGAATAAATGCTCCTCCTTAGTTCCCAGAAGCTCTATGGTGTTAGGGTTTGCATTAGTAAGCAACTTTACAAGCTGAGCTAGGGGATAAACAGTCACATCTAATTTGAGATTTTCAACAGGTTTTTCCTGACAATTCATAGTTAATATCTCTTCAGGGGAGTTTAAATAGATACCCCTAAGATCAAAGTCGCTAATATGCTCTTCTGTCTCTATATTTGTTCCATAAGCATAACTTCCACCTGTAGTTAATAGGATTATCCTATTTTTTAATCTTTCATCCTCTCGTAAAAAGTCATATTCCTTACTATTGATTTTTTCCTTCATTTGATTTACCTTCATTTTTCCACCTCCTGCTAAAGCTTATTAGCTACAGCTATGCATATTGCATATTTAACTATTATTTACATATAAAATCTTAACATGCTATCCTTGTAAAATTCCATATACTTCAAAATAGTATAAATTAATAAATCTTCCTCACATTCACATAAAATTATCAGTTATAAACTCATAGAAATTCTATAGCATAATCACTAGGGAATATCAAGGATAATATAGCAGTATACCGCCACTACAATAACATAGCTTTATCCGTGACTTATGAACTTATCTTAGCTAAAAGCTTTTATAAAAATGGATATAAAAAAAG
>JAAYTB010000095.1 GCA_012523855.1 Clostridia bacterium | reverse complement strand
TAAAAAAAGGGAAACTATTTTAAGTTTAATCTTAATATTTATGCTTTTTTATAGCATTCCCCTAATCAGAATAAAGATTAATAGATTTAGAACTTTACGTTCCCTTAAAGCTTTAAATAATCAAGGAGTGTATCTTATGACTTATAAGATGGACTACAAACTAAACAAGTACTTAAAAAGTGGCTCCAAAAATATTAAGCAATTATATGATTTTATAGATAAAACTACTGCAGTTCCTTTTACCAACAATGATAGTACCACCGTATCTGCTCCAAAAACAAAGGAACTTGCATCTTATTACCAGGATGAAGAATGTAGCGCCTTTTCTACCTTTGATAATAAGGGTAATATGATCTTTGCCAGAAACTTAGACCTAGAAGGCAAACATCCAGTGCTAGCCCTCTACATCGCTCCTTCTCAGGGCTATGCCTCAATTTCTATAGTTGAATTAACCACTCTAGGCCTCAGTGACGACAATGAAAAATTGTTAAACTCATTAAAAAACTATCAGGAAAGATCTCCTTTATTAAGGGCTCCCTATATGCCCCGGGACGGAATGAACGAAAAAGGTTTAGTGGTAGCTACTTTAAATGTCCCCTATGAAAAAGTAGCTTATGATAAGAGTAAACCGGTATTAGGCCACTGGCAAGTATTAAGACTACTGTTAGACAAAGCTGCTACAGTAAAGGAAGCTACAGAATTAATGAAAAACTATAATTGTTTTGATGGCTCTGTTCACTTCTTTATTGCTGATGCAGATGGAAATTCTGCTGTAGTTGAGTATTTAAACGGTGAAATGAAAGTAATAAGTTCAGATGAACACTTTCAAGTAGTTACTAATTTTTACTTATCTAATAAAGAAAGACTGGGAAAAGGGCAAAAAAGATATGATACTGCTTATGAAATCCTTAAAAATAGTAATAGCAATTTAGATGAAGTCGATAGTATGGATATTCTAAGAACAGTAAAAGAAGACACTACAGTATATTCAATAATATATAATCAAGGAACAGGCCATGTATATCTAGCGTATAAAGGTAATTACAAGAGTATTTATAAATTTAAACTAAAAATGAAATAAGTGTTATATAACTTTTAATACCTGTCATATATTAAGATATAATTATCTTATAGGAGGTCCTATTGATGTATGGTGATGACTTTATTCAAGAAATGATTGAAGGATTACAGCAAAATGGAGAAATCCGCTTGACAGACGGCTTGCGTGAAATTAGTATACAAGCTTTTGAAGATGGCGAGCCTCTCTATGTTAGTAGCTCTAACAAAGAATTTGATGTTGCTGAAGAAGCAGTACAATGGGCTGTTGAACAATTCGGAGGAATTGAGAATGTAGAAGAATGGGAGTAGTCTTTAAGCCCCTTAAGAAATGTATAATATTAAATTTAGGCTTGTTCTTAGAATTAGTTCATTCTAAGAACAAGCCTTTTTTTACCAATTATTAATCTCTACCTTTAAGTAGTCTTAAAACATACAAGAAAATGTTTATAAAATCAAGATATAAATTTAGGGCAGCTATAATTGCAAATTTGGATCTATAAGTTTCATCATAGGCATAAGCATTCTGATGAAAGTACTTGATCTTTTGCATATCATAGGCAGTTAATCCGCAGAAGATAGCAATACCTAGCACTGCTATAAACTTGTTCATCCCAACAAAGGCAGTAGGTAGTAAAATATCAACAAGTCCAATTAAGATAAGACCTATTACTCCCATCATTAAAACTCTGCCTAAAATAGATAGGTCTTTCTTAGTCGTAATACCAATCATAGCAGAACAGAAGAACATTAATGAACATAGGCCGAAAGCTACAGCTACTGTACCAAGGCCATAAGCAAGAAATACAATACTTAAAGTAAAGCCGTTCAATAATGAATATACAAAGAACCATGTTCTAGCAGCAGAAACACTAAGTCTATCAATTCTTCTGCTAAGGTACCATACTACAACAAGTTCTAAGATTATGGCAACAAACACCATTGGTACTATCGTTGCTACGAATTCAGCATTAGCCAATATAAAAAACTGAGTAACCATCGCCATGGCAAAGGTTACAAGTAAGCCTAATCCCATTAGAAGCAAAGTTTTAGAAATAAAATTACTCTCGCTTTTTACATATAAATTTTCCATTTAATCACCTCTCTATTAAATTATCATAAGGATATTATAACATAAAATTTCCTCTTCATAAACTTTTCCAATATTAAACACTAATTAAATTATTGAAGGAGATCTAAGTTTATAGTTTCTTTTAAGGGTAGTTTCCTGCAAGTAAAAACAACAACCTGATGTTCCTTGGAGTAATCTTGTAAAAACTTCATTGCCCTGTATAGTCTGCTTTCATCATATTGTATGAAGGCATCGTCAAAGAAAAGAGGAAGAGTTTTTTCCTTAAAAATCAAATTGCAGAGTGCTAACCGTAAGGAAAAATAAACCTGATCAAAAGTTCCACCACTAAGAAAATCTATGCTTCTTAAAGATTCCTCTTGTAGCACTTTGATTTCATAATTATTCATAGGTGACACCGTTACCATATTGTACTTACCTTCAGTTAGGCCATTTAAAATATGGCCCACTTCTTTGTTTAGCCTAGGAATAAAGTTGCTTTGAACTTCTTGGAAAGCTTCTTCTAATACACTAGAAGCTAAGTCTGAAGCTTCAAATAAAGTTTTTAATTTTTCTATTCTCGCCCTACACTGTCCCAGTTCTTCCTCTACTAGCCAAAGTTCTCTCTTATTATTAAATCTAGTTTCAATTTTATGTTCTATATCCTTTTTTACTTCCTTGCTTTCACTTATTTTTTTATTAAGCTTAGCTATTTCTTCATCTAAACTATCTACAAGCTCGTTAAGCTTTTTACTTTCCTCTTTCTCACCTTGCCTTATCTTTTCTAGTCCTTCTTTTATTGATTCTATAAAGTTTTCGTAATAGGCCATCTTTTTATCCTTGCTTATATCGAAAGGTTTAAAGCTAGATAAGAGTTGGTCTAGCTCCTCTTGTGCACTTCTTAGGCCTTTAGCTCTCTTTTCAATTTCCAGCCTCTTAGTCCTGACTTGTTCTTCTAACCTCATTAAATCTAGCTGTAAGTCCTTGTAAGCCTTTAAGCCTTGATAAAAACTGTCCAAGTCACTCGATTTACACTGTTTAAAGATTTTATCATAGTATCCTTGGATTTTAGCTAGGCCTTCCTCTGCTTTTATAGCTCTTAAACTTTCCAGCTGCTTTTCCTTCTCTTTAATATTGTTCTTGATTCCTTCTAAAGTGCTAATAGTGCTTCTGCAACTATCTAGCTTAGCCTTTACTTCCATATAGCTTTCAACCTGATATTTCTCATAGAGCTCATTGAGCTTTTCTTCTACTTCTGTCTTTTCTTTTAATAAAAGCTCAACCCTGCTTCTATCCTCTTTAGTCAAAGACTTTAGCTCCGCGGAAGCCTTTTTATATTGGCTATAGCTGTAAATTCCAGTTAAGATCCCTATAAGGCCTATAATAGTAGCAGGTAAACTCTTAGAAATTAGTCCGTAAATTATTGCTAGGCTCATTATAAAAGCCGCTAGCATTAAGAATTTAAAATTGTTTCTTTTATCCTTTAAGATATCTTTTTTCAGCTCATTACTGTCTTTTAGTTTTGCTGCATCTATAGTATGGGAAAGATTCTGTAGTTTCTCTTCTAGCTTTAGAATAGTATTCTCTTCTTCTGTGCTTATATTTAAAACTCTTACAACTTCTTGAAATTCACTATTAAGGTAAACAACTCTACCTTCAAGGGCTTTTATTTCACCTTCTAACACTGACTCTTGCTGTAGAAGACCTTCTAATTCTCTTTTTTCCATGGCAATAGAATTTAGTTTTTTCTCAATATCTTCTTCTAAACCTTGTAAGCCTTCATAGTGTTGAAGTTCTCTTCTTTCTTTTTTTAACTGCTCTTGTAGGTTTTTTCCTTCCTCTTCCATTGTTAATAGAGCTTCATTTCTCTCTTTGTAAAGAACAAAAGCTTCTGTAGCCTTATAAAGCAAGTCTTCTGCTTCTTTAATATCTCCGCTATAAAATTTTTCGTTAAAGTTTTTTTCTTCTTCACTACTTAGTCCACGATTTTTTATTTCAACTTTATTTTTTAAAGCCTGTTCTAAATTATGCTCCATTTCTTTTATTTTATTCAATTTTTCTTGCAGGAGTTTGCTATCTTCTAAATTATCCCTATGTAGTCCTTCTAGCTCCTGTTGTTCTTCTTTTAAATTCATTATTTGATCTTCTAAAAGATCAATTTTACCTTTTTTTCTGCCCTTTAAAGATTTTTTATAGTTTTCCAAGGCAGTCTTTGCCTTATTGTAAGAAAGATCTTCTTGTCCACTCTCCTGAATATTAGTAAGCTTTTTCATAATTTCATCTTCTTTATCCATAGCTACCTTTGCACCTAATTGCTTTATAAACAAGGTTTTTTCAAAGGCATCTTCACCAAGTCCAAAAAGATCTTTACCTGGCTGGTAATTATCTAAATGGACTGCCGATTGGCCAGTAATAAAATTATATACCTCTGTATGGTCTTCTTTTTTTGTATCTCCAAAACTTCTATCTATAACATAGTCATTTCCATTTTCATCTTCAAAGGTTAGCCTACCTGCAGCCCTGCTTTCATCCCAGGGAATGAACTTTTTACGCTCATTATCGGCAATGGATCTTTTCAGTGAATTCATGCCATAAAACATAACTTTAATAAAATTCTGAATAGTGCTTTTTCCTGACTCATTGCTACCATAAATAATATTGAGACCCTCTTGAAATTCTAAATTTAAGTCTTTTAGCTTGCCAAAACTTTTTATATATATATTCTTAATCTTCATAATTTCTCACCTGCCTATAGTCTAAAGCTTCCAAGCCCATTTTTAAGGCCAATTTAAACTTTTCCTTTTCTTCTTTCTTTTCAGCTGAGTCTATCTTTTCTAACATTTTCTTTACAAAGACTCCCTTGAGATTGTATTCTTCAGCTAAGGCATAATAATCTACTTTAATTTCCGTTAAATTTACAATCTTAACATAATAGAATAGGTCCTTTAATTTATCTTCTATCACCTGTCTATTTATAAGAAACTCTTGGTCAATATAGCCTCTGAGAACAATTTTATATATATATCTCTTTATATTCTCTAATATTTCTGCCTTATCTCTTCCTTCATCATGTAAGCCTAGCTTTTTATTTATTTCTAAAAGAATATCATCATAATTTTCAGCCCCTGAAACATCAACCTCTAATTGATGGAGACGCCTTTTACAAACCTCTTGAAAGTCTAATCTTACAAAACCCTTGCCAACTTCCCCTATAACAATGCCTTTAGGGCCCAACTCATCAAAGCCTCTCCCTTCAGCACATCCTGGATAGGACCAATAGGTCTTGCCAGTTCTTTGTATTCCTGAATATTTGTGAACATGACCTAAAGCCAGATAATCTAAACCACTATTATAAATATCCCCTTCACTAATAGGATTATAGTGTGAAAGTCCATTGCCTTGTACCAGTTCCCCATGGATAACCATAATATTTATTTTGGAACTATCTTCTACAGCAAAATTTTTTAAAAAACCCTCTTTCTCATAGTTACTGCTAAAGGATCTTCCATAAACACAAAGTCCTAATTCCTCCAATTCAATCTTTTCCATGTCAGTTGTAAATATATGTACATTATCTGGCCAGCTAATACTCTTATAATAACTGTTACTAGTTAAAGGATCATGATTACCAGCACTAATAAAAACATGAATATCTTGAACCTGTTCAAAATGTTTTTTCATGGAGCTTATAGTTTCATAGGTTACAGTAGAATTGTCAAAGACATCTCCACTGATCAATATTAACTGTGCCCCTTCTTCCCTTGCCATTTTTATTATATTAGCAAAGGTTTCCCTTAGGTCCTCTCTTCTCTTTTCCGCCATGTTTTTTTCATATTCTTTAAAGGGTGTATCAAAATGAAAATCACTGCAATGTATTATTTTTACTGTACTCATAAAGTCCTCCATAAACTAAAATTAATGAGGTACCAAAAGGCACCTCCTTAATAATTTACTTTTATTTTCAGTGAAATACTCTCACTGTAATAAGTTTTCATACTTATATAATACTTTCTAGCAATTTCTCAATTTCTTTGATTGTTTCTTCCGCAGAACCATTATTATCAATTACATAGTTACACTTTATGGTGGAAAAAACCTCTCTATCATGTTTTATTCTTCTTTCCACTTCCTCTTCTGCTTTTTTCAAACATGCATCATCAATATTTATGTTCCCTTTTAAGTGTCTGTTAAGAATTCTTTCCTTTCTGACACATTCATCTACTTCAATGTAGATAAATGTTAGCTTGGCATCTGTAACCAATCTTTCCAACTCAATAACTCCAACAGGGTCTATGGTATAAAAAGTTATTCCCTTCCCCCTATATTGGCTTCTTACTGCAAAATAGTGATGGTTATCGAAAAAAGTATAGGCAATCATCTCATCCTTATAGTGTTCTATCTCATCCCTTGAGATGAAAACATGTCCAGTTTCACCTTCGAATCTTTTTGGCCTGTCGGTATAGCTTTCAATAACGTTAAAGCCTTTGTCTCTAAAATGCTGAAGTATTGTTGTTTTCCCACTACCTGACTTTCCTATTAACCCAATGATATGATCAGCTTTATCTCTCATTTTACCTACCTCCAAGCTTTTTAATCTATGTAATTGTCCTATATATCTATCATATCATCTCCAATGGAACTATGTAAATGGTTAACCGAGGATAATTCCTTTATATTAATTTATTAAAAACGCTAACGATATAGTCGTTAGCATTTTTATCTGAATTATTCAATTAAAAATACAGCCTAGTGCCAATTCTCCTATCATAGTCAGACCAAGTATCTGGCTCTAACAAGTCCTTAATTTGTCCTATTTTATTCATTGTGGCGTCTACATAATCAGCAAAGTGGACTATATAGGCTTCCTCCGTATTTGGAGCCTTAGGAGAACCATACTCCACCTTGCCATG
>JAAYTB010000012.1 GCA_012523855.1 Clostridia bacterium | reverse complement strand
TTGCGCTTGTCAAAAGAATCGCTGACCATGATTTATTCTGTAAAGAATTATCATTAACCTCTGTTCAATTTTCAAAGACCAACTTAAAATACTTTGCCGTCATCTGACAGCTTTCATATCTTATCACCGAAGAATCTTTCTGTCAACATTTTTTTATGTTTTCTTGAAGAAATCTTTGTGAATTATCGTCGCTCTCTTGCAGCGACAAGTGATATCTTATCATAATTTTTTTACTTCTATATCGCTCTATTCTTGATTGTTTTAATTTATTCCACTCTTCTTTTAAATATCTATTTATTTCTCACTTTTTCTTATATGGACACGCCTGGAACTGATGAATATAATTAAGAACTTTTTTAACTTATAAAGAGTGAAATTATCATTGTTCTAATATTGTTTCCCATACCAAATACTTTATTCATAAATATAAAAAAGGTTACTAAATATTTTTATAATAATTCCTTCATATAGGTTTTCTAACTAATAAAGGCGGCAAAGGCCGCCGAAGTTTCTTAGAAAATTAATTCTTTTATTAATATTCTTATCCTATAAGTAGCATTAGATAACTTACTAGCACAGCTCCTAACACTGCCACAATTACATTTTTCCTAAAAAAGCTATATACAAAAGCGAAGGATAAACCTGCTATTCCTGCCATAGGCATCTCAGGTATGGCATCAAAGGCGCCAGGTATTATCAAAGCTCCAAGAGCTGTGCATGGTATGAATTTAAGAAATCTCTTGAGCCAGCCTTGCTTATTAGAATTCCTAGCTAGGAAAAATGGAATTAGTCTAGGAAGATAAGTTACTAGCATCATGCCCAATAATAGAATTATGTAACTATCCTTCATCTTCCTCTCCCCCTTTATAGTTTTTAAAAACAGTGGCTCCAAAGGCAGAGGCAACTATTATAGCTATTACAATAGACCATCCTTTAGATATACCAACAAAAGAATATAATATTGTATTTATAGTTGCAGAAATTATAGCTAATACCGCTATAGCCCAATTTTCTCTAACTTCAGGTATCAACAAGGCCATAAACATAGCATACAAGGCTACTCCCATACTGCTACCTACAGCTTCCGGAAGTGCCTGCCCCATAAAATGCCCCAATATACCTCCTAGTACCCAAGACCCATAGGACGCAACTTCCAATGGCACTAAATAGCTTGGTCCTATATCCCCTTTATAAAAAGATGCTACAGAAAAAACCTCGTCTGTAACTCCAAAAGCCATTATAAGCCTCCATCTTTTATCAGTGTTTTTCAGCCTGGAACTTAGAGATGCACTCATTAAGAAGTGCCTAAAGTTTACAAGAAAAGTTGATATAATTATTTCCCCAAATCCTACGAAAGATGCTATTAAACCTACTGCCATGAATTGACTAGCTCCAGCAAAAACCATTAAAGACATTAAAGCAGTATCATATATGGAAAGACCAGCATTCTTAGCCATTAGCCCGTAGGCCATTGCCACTGGAACATATCCAACCACTATAGGTATAGCATCTCTAAAACCTTTTTTCATCTGTTCCTTGTCCATTTTTAGCCCCCTTATTATTGATTATTAATATATGATACATCTTCTGCCATCCTATTTTCAATGGTTACACGTCTTATTTTTCAAAGAACTGCTCCTATCTTCTAATAAAAAAAACCTTATGTTATCATATACTCATATAGAATTTAAGACAAAGGAATGATATTAATGATTATAGATTCTCATACTCATTTTGGTACAATGGATAAATTTAATATGCCTGCAAAACTACTTTTAAAATCTATGGAGAAATATAAAATTGATTATTCCATAGTTTCCAACATTGAATCCACAGAATTCACCTGTGAATTAGAGCCAATCCCTAAAAAATTTCCTTCTCGCCAGTTAGCTGCTAATGAAAAAACTCTAAGCTTACTTAAAAAATACCCCGATAAACTAAAAGGCCTATTTTGGATTTGCCCAAATACCGAGACCTTTGATGAAAGCATTGCTAACTTTATTTTAGAAAATTCTAAGGATTTTGTAGGTTTTAAAATTCATCCATATCATTCAAATATATCAATTAGGGACTATAGATGTGAAAAATACCTAGAGTTTGCTCAAGAGCATAAGATTCCTTTTGTAGTTCATACTGCATCCGATGAAATGTCTGACGTTAATCATCTTTATCTTACAGCTAAAAAATACCCTGCTATTAATTTTGTAATGGTTCATATGGGCCTAGGAACAGATAACAAGAAAGCTATAGACTATATAGCACAACTGGACAATCTCTATGGAGATACTAGCTGGGTAAGTCTTGAAAGCACCTTAAGGGCCGTTGAAAAGTGTGGCAGCCATAAGATACTTTTTGGCACTGACAGCCCTATAGACGGTATAGACACCTACGAAAAATATCTAGAATTAATAGAAGGGTTAAGAAAAAAACTGCCTACTAAGGATTTTGAAAACCTTATGTTCCACAATGCTATTAAGCTATTCAAGCTAGAACTTTAATGGTATGGAAAAAGAAGACCCAGCAGCAGGTCTTCTTTATTATATCTTTATATCAATATATCTTTTTTAGTGAATACTAGATGGGAGGCTATATAACTTACCACGATCCAGCCAATAAACATAATAACTACACTATTCATATTAACATTAGGATTATTAAACATACTCACTGTCTCACCTGTTAACAACATTTCTACCGATCCAAAGAGGACAAATACATATTTAGCTACACTCCTAAGTGCACTGAATCCTAGGAATATGACAAAAGAAGCAATCATAGAAACAACGCTTATTCCCATTGATACCATGCTGGTCTTTACTAATGTTGATATTAAGAAAACTACAGATGTACAAGTTACTATAAATAGGGCTTGTAACAATAATAACTTCATCAAGTACTGCCATGCTGGAATTACCTGGCTTGAGCCTACTATTTGTATTATTGGATAACTACCATTTTCTAAAAGCCGAGTAGTATCATACATATATCTAGTTCCAGCAACCATAGGATAATTTGCATCACCAAATCCAAAGAAGATACCTATCAATAAAAAGCCTATTAATTCAACTCCAATTATCAATAAAACTGAAGATATATTTATTGATAAAAATTTTGCTAAAAGGACCTTTCCTCTTGAAACTGGTTGTGTAAGGAGAAGTTTCATTGTAGGTGGCGTTGCTTCACCAGATACCATATCGGCAGCAAAAACAGCTATACCTATTACTAAAAATATCTGCCCTAGTATGGTAACTGCAGATGTTAAAAACTTTCTAGCATTAAAGTCATATTGTCCTTCAAGTTTAATATCATTATCTAATAAGTACTTTAACCTCTCTATTTCTTGCTCATTATAGGCTTCCATATCCTTATATTCTGAAGACTCCTTAAGGCTCTCTTTCTGACCTTCTAGTTCTTCAATTCGTTGCTCCAAGACCTTTCTCCAATCACCATCTTCATCTTGCTCAGCTAAAACTTTTAAATGAGCGATTTCCTCCTTGACTTGTTGTATGCTTTCCTGAAGATTCTTCTTATACTCTTCTTCTGCAGCTGGATCATCCTTGATATCTTCAGGTATTTCTTCCATCTGTTCTTCTAGAATTTTTAAATATTCTTCATTGTTAGCTATTCTAGCTTCTGGGCTATTCCACATTTTCATATTTTCAGCATCTCTGTAAGTTCCGTAAGCTATTAAAGCCGTAAGCAAAATAAAAGCTATAAGGATAACCCAGGTTTTTGTTCTTTTAAAAAGCTTAAAGGTTTCTATTTTAAGTAACTTTAGCACTATCTCTTACCTCCTTCAACCAGTTCCATATATCTCTGCTCAAGCTGGCTATGCTTTTTGTAAATTTCGCAAACATCTACACCTTGAGTTACTAATTCTCTTACAATATCGCAGGCAGTCTCCTTTTCAGCAGTAACTGTGAAGATATCCTCTTCCCTTTTTATGTCCCTTACAGAGTTCATATTAACCATTATATCCTGGCTCTTATCTGGATCTTTAGTAACAATAACAAGGGTATCTGTTTCATTTTTAAGTTCTCCACCGGTAATACTCTCAACTGACTGAATTTGCCCATCATTTATAAAAGCAACCACATCACAGAGCTGTTGAACCTCACTTAATATATGAGAAGATACAAAAACTGCTGTATTAGTAGTCCTTGCTGCCTTCTTTACAATCTCTCTAAAATCTAATATTCCTGTTGGGTCTAATCCATTGGTAGGTTCATCCAGTATCAATAGCTTAGGCTTGGATAAAAGACATACAGCCAAACCTAATCTCTGCTTCATACCTAGGGAGTACTTTTTAACCTTATCATCAATTCTTCCTGTTAAATTTACCAGCTCTACTATTTCATCTATGGCTTTTCTATCCACACCTCTTAAGTCTGCTACTATATTTAGATTTTGTCTTCCTGTAAGATATGTATACATCTCAGGATTTTCCACTACCGCCCCGATATTTCCCAAAGCCTTCTCCGAGTTTTTCACCACATCTTCTCCACAAATTTTGATACTTCCTTGATCTGGCTTTATTAGACCTACCATCATCCTAATAGTAGTTGTCTTTCCAGCTCCATTAGGCCCTAAAAAACCAAAAATTTCGCCTTCCTTAACGGAAAAGCTTATGCCCTTGATTATCTCTCTTCTGCCTAAGCTTTTACGAATATCCTTAACCTCCAACACCTTCATTCTTCTCACTCCTTATATTCTTTTTATTAGTTATAGCCACTACACTTAGATAAAATTCTAAATATTAATACCTATAGCTCTTTTCATAGATTCTTTATTCATCTTACTGAACAATGAAAATTATATCATACAACTCTTATAAATAACCTTAATAATTTCTTAAAAAATTCTTAAATCTCTTTTTACTTACTTTGCAAGTTTTTGTAACAGCTTAAAGCCCTGAGCATATAATGATTGTATAGACAGCACAACTTGTCTATTATATTTTCATCTCTTTGAATTTCTCTTCTCCCATCTATATTAACAGGCTACCCAAGTTCTTGAGTAGCCTGTACTTTTTATTAAGCTGAAATTAATTCTTTTGCATCTTTATAAATTAGATGGCCTGAAATTCCTCCATAGTATCTAACTATGCCATCTATCACTACAAAAGGCGGTTCATAATCCATTTCTGTTAATATTCTAATATGATCATGGTCCAAGACACTTACCTTTTTAAGATCATAAAACTCCAGCTTCACCTTATCTTTTATATCACTATTTTTTATATACTCCATTAATTCCTGATACTGCTGGCCTACAGTTTTAGCTACCTGGCTACCACTGGTACAGCCTCCACAGCCTTCAGTCTTTTCTGATTTCCCCACTATCTCAATGGTTGTTTTTTTCTTACCACAACCGCCACAGCCTCCTGAAGAACCACAACCTCCACAGGATTTTTTATTATTCTCAAGTTTTTCATCCCAAAAACCAAATATATCAATTTTTATCATTACTACCTCCATAAAATAATACGCCACCTTGCTCCTAAAGTAGGTTTTATAGAAGTATAATTTATTTTGCTAAAGATTACAATAGGATAAAGAAAAAACCCATCAGCCTCTTATTAATCTAAGACCAATGGGACTTTTAACTTAAAAGGATTTTCACAGCTTAGCTATGTGTAAGTTCTGTTACTTCTTCATAGATTCCCAATCTTGCAAGAACTTTTTCACTCCTGATTCTGTGAGAGGATGAACTAACATCTGTTCAATTACTTTATAAGGAACTGTAGAAATATGAGCTCCTGCCCTAGCAGCATCCAAAACATGTATAGGAGTTCGTACACTAGCACATATGATTTCTGTGTCCATACCATGAATATCAAAAATTTCAGCTACCTCTTCAATTAAGGTCATACCCTTACTTCCTATATCATCTATCCTTCCTACAAAGGGACTAACATAAGTAGCTCCAGCTCTAGCTGCTAATAGGGCTTGTGCAGCGGAGAATATTAAAGTTACATTTGTTTTTATTCCTTCTGCAGATAACTGCTTAACTGCCTTTAACCCTTCTTCTAACATAGGTATCTTTATTACTATATTTTTGTGTATCTTTACTAATTCCCTTGCTTCCTTTAACATCTCTTCTGACTTTAGACTAATAACTTCCGCGCTAATAGGACCATCTACAATTTCAGCTATTTCCTTAACTACCTGTATAAAACCTCGGCCTTCCTTGGCTATAAGTGTTGGATTTGTAGTAACACCACAAATTACACCCATATCATTAACTCTTTTTATTTCTTCTATATTTGCAGTATCCAAAAAAAGCTTCATCTCAATGCCTCCCTATTGACTTTATTTACTTATCAATATAGTTTATTAATAATAATATGTGTCTTTAGTTAATGTATAATACCAAGGCACTAAGTATAATAGTAAAAATACCTACAAGGCATGCAATTACAAGGTACTTATAATTCCTCTCCTTATGCTTCAAGCCCTTGTTTTCATCCACAGTAGAATTGCTCCTTATTAAGTTACCCATACGGCGTTCTTTCATACTAGCTCTATTAGCAAAGGTCCCCAATAGGGTCACAGGCCCTAGTCCTCCATATATTGCCCCTATGACGAATAAAATATTACTGTAATTAACCCTAGTTAGATTTCCTGAAAAGAAGCAAATAACAGCTCCTAAAGCCAAATTAAAAAGAAGAAAGATTCCTATTATCTTTATATATTTTTTCAACATTGAACATTCACTCCCTAAATATTTAAAATCAATAGTTACAGCCATTAATTTATAGGCTTAATATATATTATTATCTTACATTATACTTGTAAAAAGACAAAATAATAATAAATTAAAAAACGAAAACTTTTTTACAAGTATCTTGGTATATAAAGTGAATATATAAATTAATAATTGGATATCAGTAGTTAATTCTATTTTGAATATAAGACTTAGACTATAGTAAAAAGGTGGTGTAATTGTGAATGAAGATTTAATTTGCAAAGTTAAAAGCGGCGACCGTAAAGCCTTCGAAGAATTATACAACTTATACGCAGATCAAGGACTTAGAACAGCTCTGGCAATAACTAAAAATAAAAGCAATGCCGCAGATGCAGTCCAGGAAACTTTTATTAGAGTATATAACAATATAAAAAGCTTTGATGAAACTAAACCCTTTAAACCTTGGTTTTATAAAATTCTTATAAATGAGTGTAACAGATTACTTTCAAAAAACTCCAGAACAGTACTAATAAGCAATTTCTTTGAAAGTGGCCTGGATAGGTCAAAGTATGATAATTATAAATTCCAAGAATATGAGAATCTTTATAAAGCTGTTGAAAACCTTAAGGATATTAATAGGATTCCAATAGTATTAAAATACCTTAAAGGTTTTACAGAAGAAGAGATCTCTCAAATACTTGATTTAAATATAAACACAGTTAAATCTAGGCTTTTTAAAGGAAGACAAAAACTAAGAAAGTTTCTAGAAATACTTGAAGGGGGAAATGAAAAACATGGATAAGATCAATGAAAAGCTATTAAAGGAGGCCTTAGTAAAAGGAACAGATGAAGCAACTGCGCTAAAGGAAAGAGTCTGGACTAATATAGAAAAAGAATTAGATTTTAAGGAGGATAAAAATTTGAAAAAGAAAAGACCTATCTTCAAATACGCAGGTGTAGCTGCTGCCCTAGCCATAGTTGTATTTGCTACAAATACTAGTTATGTAAATGCTGCTGTAGATAAGATTAAAGGTATGTTTGCTCCTACTAAAACTATAGAACAGTCTTTAGAGGGTAACATAGAAAAAACTGAAATGGACCTAGAAGTAAGCTCTCAGAAGTATGTAATATACGTTGATAAGTCAATATATGAACTTATAAAAGAAGAAGGAAAAGATATTATAAAACCTAAAGGAATCCTTGAAAACTTACCTGAAGTTTCAATGACTATTGAACAGGTAGCTAAAAAGCCTTCAGAATCTGCAATAGATATAGAAAAGGAGCTACAGAACAAATTCCCTGTAGTAAAAAACCTAGGAGAAGTTAGCAGACCTTTAAAAGCACTAGCCTTACATGGAATCGAAGGCCATAAAGGAGACTCCACTGTTGTAGACTATTATATAGTAGACAACGAAAAGGGAGGTTCCTTCATAATAAAGAAGCAATACTTCCTAGAAGCCGCTGAAGGTCATGGAGTACGTTTTGATAATATGCTCAAAGAATTTAAAATT
>JAAYTB010000094.1 GCA_012523855.1 Clostridia bacterium | reverse complement strand
ATATAATCAAGCTATGATTTTTTATATCATATTTCTTTGCTACAGATTTGTAACCACCGGTTTCTCCTCCCATGTACTCTTTAACTACTTTTAACTTAAACTCAAATGAATATTTAGACATGATAAAACCCCCTGAATCCGTGTCCGGATTTAGGGGGTAACATCAGATGGTCTCTATTTTTTTTATAAATGATTCTTTAATTAACTTGATTAAATTTTCTTCTAGCTTTCTATCATCTTCTGAGCTTCTCTTTTTCATGTTGTTAGTACGGCCTCCAGCTTTGCGAATTTGAGCCTTAATATGTCTTTCTAAGAGAAGCCTTTCAATGTTTTTCTCATTAAAGATATATCCGTAGGGGCTTATACACCTTGCTCCCTTTGGAAGACACAGAGCTGCTACGCCATAGTCTTGACTTACAATTATATCACCGGATCTACAATTGTTAACTACATACATATCCACACTTTGAAAGCCGCTATCAACAATCTTAACTTCAGCATAGTCACTGCTTATCATATGATGAATGTCGCAAAATATTAGCAAAGGTATGTTAAAGTCTTTAGCTATCCTTTCAATAATGTGTCTACCTGCGCAGCCGTCTCCATCTACTATTATTTTCATTTTACAGTCTGCTTTCCAACTCTGTCTTCAAATCCTCAAAGCCAGGCTTTCCAAGAAGGGCAAACATATTCTTCTTGTAAGCTTCCACTCCAGGCTGATCAAATGGATTTATTCCCAATAAATATGCACTGATTCCACATGCCTTTTCAAAGAAATAAACCATGTATCCAAAGTAATAAGGATTGATTTCTGGAATGTTTATAAGAATATTTGGAACCCCTCCATCGTTGTGGGCTAATAAAGTTCCTTGGAAGGCCTTCTTATTAACAAAGTCCATAGTCTTTCCAGCTAGGAAGTTTAAGCCATCGATATTTTCTTCGCTGCTTTCAACTACTACTTCCTTTCTTGGCTTTTCTACATTTAACACAGTTTCGAATATATTTCTTCTTCCCTCTTGGATGTACTGTCCCATAGAATGAAGGTCAGTGGAGAAGTTAACTGATGCTGGGAACAATCCCTTATTGTCCTTTCCTTCACTTTCTCCGTAAAGCTGTTTCCACCACTCGCTAAAATATTGTAAAGCAGGCTCATAGTTTACAAGGATTTCTATAGCCTTTCCCTTATTATAAAGTACATTTCTTGCTGCTGCATACTTGTAGCAATCGTTATTAGCTAAATCTGCAACTGCATAAGCTTCTCTAGCATCAGCAGCTCCCTGCATCATTTCATCAATATTTACACCACTAACTGCTATAGGCAATAGTCCTACTGCAGTTAATACTGAGTATCTTCCTCCTACATCGTCTGGAATAACAAAACTTTCATAGCCTTCTGCATCTGCTAGGCTTTTTAAAGCACCTTTAGCCTTGTCAGTAGTAGCAAATATTCTTCCCTTTGCTTCTTCCTTACCATATTTCTTTTCCATGTAGTCTTTGAAGATTCTGAAAGCCAAAGCTGGTTCTGTAGTAGTTCCAGACTTTGATATAACATTTACAGATATGTCCATTCCTTCTACAGCTTCTAATAAATCTGCCATATATGTCGAACTAATATTGTTACCTACATATAGAATTAATGGAGACTGTCTCTTTTCCTTTGGAAGGACATTATAAAAGCTATGATTAAGCATTTCTATAGCTGCTCTTGCTCCAAGGTAAGATCCTCCGATTCCTATAACTATAAGGGCATCAGAATCTTTTCTTATTTTTTCTGCTGCCTTTTTAATTCTAGCAAACTCTTCTTTGTCATAGTTCACTGGTAGGTCCACCCAACCTAAGAAGTCACTACCAGCTCCTGTTTTGTTATGTAGAGTGTTGTGTGCACTCTTAACCATTTCTTCCATATATGAAATTTCATGTTCTGCAACATATGGACTCAACTTTGATAAATCTAAACTAAAACCTTTTGTCATTTATTAAACCTCCATTTCTTTCCCTTATAAAATTTTATTTTATTATCCAAATTAAATCAAGTGTATTCATCAAAAATTTATATATTTAGGTAAGTTTCTGTCAATTAATCAAATTTAGTCGTCTATTGTTAACTTATAGGCATCCTGAGTCCATTCCTTATATGAGGATACGTTAATACCTTCCACCCTCATATTTACTCCTAAAAGTTCTTTGTTTTGACATACATATATATAAGGTAAGTCATCATTAACTAGCTTAGCCCAAGCACCGTAAATAATCTGTTTCTTTTCCATCTTTTTCTCTTTAAGAGCTAAATATATTAATTCATCACTCTCCATATTTCTCCAGCCAACAGTGTTATAGCCTCCAGGATAATCTTCTTTTATAGAAAAAATTTCAGAAGGGTCCGGATCTTGGCTTAAGGCCCAAGACATATTATACATCTCAAAATCCCTATTGTCATAGACCTTAATCATTAACTGATCAAAGGGCAATACCTCTACATCTACTTCTACACCAATATCCTTCCAGTTTTCTACAACCATTTGCCTTAGCACCTCTGCATATCTAGTATCCCCATAGGTTGACCATTTAATTGTAAACTTATTACCTTTTTCGTCATATCTATATCCATCTTCCCTCTTTATCCAACCACTTTCCTCAAGAAGCCTTTCCGCCATACTCTTACTATAAAGATAAGGGTTGAGATTTCCAGGATAGGCCCAAGAGCACTTGGCTAAAGGGGTGTTGAAAATGGATCCATAATCACCGTAAACTTCCCTTACTAGCTTTTCTCTATTCAAGCCATAGATGAGGGCCTGTCGGACTTTTATATCTTGAAATTTTGGATTTCTTAAATTTAGGCCTATATATTGGAAGCTATTACTATCAAAAAGATGCAGATCTACATAGCCCAAACTCTGCAAATAATCAACTCTATCATCATTAGCTATAAACTTGGCTATATCCACCTCTCCACTACCTAGTTGCCTTAAGCCTTCATCCCCAGCTGCCTTTTTAAATAAAATATTATTTATCTTTGGTTCACCTTTCCAATAGTGTACATTTTTTATTAGCTTAACTTCCTTATCTTCAACAAAGGACTGCAAGCTGTAAGGACCACTACCCAAAGGTTTATTTATAAGCTCATCTATTTGAGAAATTTGCCCTTTAGTAAAGTTATAATGTTTTTTAGGTAAGATTCCTACTTGAAAATCATAGATTAAAGAGGAATCCTCTTCCATAAAAGTAAAGGAGATTTTATACTTATCTTCTATTTCAATACCAATAACATCTTCTCCATTGCCATACTTATAATAATCATATCCTTCCAGCAACCTCATGTTGTTAGCAAAAGGTCCCTTGTAAGAAGGGTCGCATAATGCTGTATATGTAAAAGCTACATCTTCTGCTGTGAGCTCTGAGCCATCACTAAATTTAACTCCCTTTTCTAAATGAAAAGTATACTTCTTACCATCGTCACTAACTTCCCACTTTTTAGCTATATTGTTTACTATCTGTCCCCCTTGATCGTGGCTTACTAGTCCTTCAAATATTAATGTAGTAAACCACAAATCATATCCATTAGTAGTATACAAAGGATTCCTTTTGCTGTTAAAATCATTTACTGCCACTACCAAAGTATCCTTCCTATTCTTTGCCACCTTAGGATTAGCCCTTTTTCTACCTACAGTAATAATTTCCCCATACTTATTTCTTTCCCGCTTAACTTCCTTTTTCCCACCATTCAAAATACAGCCTGATAGCATGAAGGTTGTAATAGAGGAAACTAATAAAAGCTTTAGACCTCTTTTCATCCTTATACTCCTTCCAAACTTACTTATATATAATTGATATTTGATAAGATCACTAGATTCCGTATCAAGTATATTATGAGCCTTTATACGATTTCATATTTTAATAATAATATTTTACCATAAAATTACTGTTTTTGATAGATATATAAGTCAAATTTAGGAGAAAAATACTTGTTAAACAGCTATACCCTGATTCATTTTGCCTTTGGAATGTAATTTGTTTAATTTCTCTGCCATAAGAATCATTAAAAGAAGAATCCCAATTAAAAATGCTGGATATAATTTTATACTTATATGCTGAGCTATAAGGCCAAACAATGGTGGCATAAAGGTTGAACCAATATATGCAGAGGCCATTTGCATCCCCATAATAGCTTGAATAATGCTGTAAACATAACTTCCTCCTCTTAAGAATTTTTTCAGACCTAATTAAGTAGAATATTTCATAAACCACTCTTAGTGTATCATTAAGTGAAAATTAGATACAATGGACTTTTTTATAGTATTTTTCTTTAACTGCTAATAGAGAATATAACTTTTGTAAAAGCCCTTAGATTAGCCTTGATGGAGCCAAAAAAAAGCACGAGAACTTAGCATATATGCTAATTCTCGGACTTACATTTACTATTCCCACTCTT
>JAAYTB010000093.1 GCA_012523855.1 Clostridia bacterium | reverse complement strand
GATGCTATTAATGCACACATGTAAGCTTTACTACTGTTAAAAAATATTATATTGAAATTTTGAAACAAGGTATTTATAGCAATAAGACCAGTGATTAATATGGCTATAATAAATAACTTTAGCTGATCTGGAGTAATACTTGATTCATAAATATGTTCATAATATATTTGTACTATTATAAGATATCATCATTAGCATAACTATTATAGCCAACCAAAAGCCAAAGAAGCTATAGTATGTTTTTTAGGAATTCCACCAAAAACCTTTAACGCTGCTTCTAAAGTTGTTGCTTTAATTCCTTCAGCACTACTACTGCTATATATAAAGTAAAGGGAAGAAAGAATAACTGCCAGTATTAAAAGCCAAACATATATAGCCTTCTTATTTATACATACATATAATTCATTAAGAATTAATGAATTCATAACTTATCATCCTTCACAACTAAATTCATATTTCTAATCCTTATAAATCCAACTAGTAAAAGAAGAACTAACAACACTGAAAGGTATACTATAGAATAGCCTACATTAAACCTCTCCATTACCTTGCTTATATCTGTCAAATTATTCAGTCCTTGATAATAGAAGGGATAATGCATGGACAAGATCCCTTGAGCTAAAGGTGAATATAGTAAATTATCATGATTATTAAATACCGTATTGTGTCCATGTAAAATAATCCCTAATACATATAGTAATATTACAAACAGGCTATATTGCATAACCATTCCATTAAATATTGTACCTCCCGATCCCAAAATAGTACTTGTTACTGTAAAATAAAAAGTCCCCTGAAAAGGAAGGCCATATATTAATGCAACTAGAGCTAATATCATAAGATATATTAAAAAAATATATTCGATGAGATAAAAACAACTATGACTTTTGATATAAAAAACTCTAATCTACTGGATGATCTGGACAACAAAAATGTCACATACCCACCCTCATAATCTTCTGTTATGATATCAGCTACTAAATAACAATATAGCAAGGGTATAACTAATAACATTGTAAAGGGGTAAGATAAAGAGGCAAATATAAAATCCCAGAAGGTTAGCTGTTCTCCAGTAGGTAAAAATTCATCCGCCACTATGTATTTTAAAATTACAGATAACACTAAGAGAACTATAATAGCAATAAACCACTTCTTTCTTGAACAATAGAAATATTTCTTCAAGGAAAACCTAATCATTCAAAACTCTCCTTGTTAGTAGCTGGATATTCATCCACCTTATGTAGACCCCTGTTTTCAATTTTATATATAGTGTCACATAAACTATATATCTCATCTTTTCTATGAGATACAATAATAAAACTTACACCCTTAGACCTCATCTTATTTACCACTTGAGAAAATAGTTTAACACCATCTGAATCCAATCCATTTGTAGGCTCATCAAAAAGTATTAACTGAGGATTTTCCATTATAGCTTGAGCTATACCTAATCTTTGCCTCATCCCTAAAGAATACTTTGCTACTGCTTTTTTATTATTAGGATCTAATCCCATATCTTTCATTGCATTTTCAACCTCAGCTTTACCTATTTCATTTCTAATCGAGGCAAGCATAGTCAAGTTTTTATGCCAGAAAATTGGGGTAGAAAGGTGGGACTCTCAATAAGTGCAGCAACCTTAGTAGGCAACTCCCCTAAAAGGCCTGGCAAAACTCTTTTTCCCCCAACTATGATTTCACCTTTTTCAGGATAACTTAGTCCTAAAATTAGTCTTAATAAGGTTGTCTTTCCCGAACCATTGCTTCCAACAATACCTGCAACCTCTCCTTTTGCAACAGTCAAATTTATATCTTGTAATACTAACTGTCTTTTAAAACTTTTTTCTAAACCTTTTATTTCTAATATCTTTTCATCTTTGCTCATATCATACTCTCCTTAAAAACCTATATTATTACTTAAGCATGATGTTTTTTGTAATGACATAAGTGATTAAAACTATCAATTTGCTCGCAAACATTGCTGTCGTCATTAATTATAATAAACAAAAATTACAAACTTTCCCTTGAGAATAGCTTGTAATTTATTTATATAAGACCTTATTAAATTATTTACCCCTCATTTTAAAATATATAAAATCAATATATAAGGCCGTTACCAAACCGGATAAAGAACCTGCAAAGCACATCATTGCGATTATTATAGCAGCCAGGTCACTAAAACCCTCTCCCTTATTTCTTGAAGCAGTAATTATACTGTTTAGCATAATTATGAAACTTATTAAAGAAGGAAGATATTTAACAAATTTCTTTTTCTTGAACAGTCTATTAAGGCCATATGTTATGAATGTTGAAAGTAGAATAATAAAAATAATTATTGCTAGTAGTCTTGGCATGGAAATCCTCCCTTTTTTCTTATGGTTAAATTGCCTTTCTTGTTATATATACGAAGAATATTATCCTTTGAACGGCTTTTTCAATATTTCTATATACAAAATCTGTTGTATACTGGCAGTTAAAAGTATAAAATTATAGATATAATCATAAGGAGAAAGTAAATTTATGTATACAAAAGGAAGTTTAATAAAGAACTATAGGGGAATAGTTGATAAAATAAAGAAAATAAGCTTAAGCACTTTAAGTGATGACGATCTGTTATTGGAATCCAATAAGCTAAGGGAGGAAGCCTTGGCAGGAGCATCTGCTGATGGCCTTCTTGTAAGAGCCTATGCCTTAGTTAAGGAAGCAACAAAAAGAGCTCTAGAACTTAAGGTTTTTGATGTGCAACTGCTAGGAGCAATTGCCTTAAATAATAAAAAAATTATTGAGATGAGTACAGGATAGGGAAAAACTTTGACAGCAGTGTTCCCTGCCTACTTAAACTGTTTATATAAAAAGGGGGTCCATGTACTTACCTTCAACGACTATCTTGCAAAGAGAGATGCCCTCTGGATGAAGCCTATATATGACTTATTAGGTGTAACTGTAGCTTTTGTCCAGGAAACCATGAATAATCAAGAAAAGAAAGAGGCCTACTCCAAGGATATAACATATGTCACTGCAAAGGAAGCAGGTTTTGATTATCTTAGAGATTCCCTTACTTATGATAAAAAAGACTTAATCCACAGAAATTTTTACTTGGCTATTGTAGACGAAGC
This sequence comes from Clostridia bacterium, assembly GCA_012523855.1. Classification (GTDB taxonomy): domain Bacteria; phylum Bacillota; class Clostridia; order Clostridiales; family Clostridiaceae; genus Clostridium_AU. Next base: position 6,138 of record JAAYTB010000093.1, on the reverse strand, counting down.
AGATTCCATATTAATAGACGAGGCTAGAGTGCCATTAGTAATAGCCAGCAAGACTAAAGAGGTTAGCAGCAATCTTCAAAGGGTTAGGGATGTTATATCCACCCTAATTCCTAAGGTAGACTACCAAATAGATGACTATTCTCAAAATGTTTATTTAACAGAGCAAGGAATTAAACGTATAGAAAAGTTCTTGCAATGTGACAACCTTTATACTGAAAAAAACTTTAAGCTAGTGCAAGAGGTAAATTGCGCTCTCTACGCTGAAGCCCTTCTTCAAAGGGATGTAGACTACATAGTAAGAAATAAGTGAATTGAAATGGTAGATGAATTCACTGGCCGTGTGGCAGAAAATAGACATTGGCCTGACGGTGTTCAGGCTGCGTTAGAATGTAAAGAAGGCTTGGAAATTCAGTCAAAAGGACGGATTATGACCCAGATAAGCCTGCAACACTTTATCAAGCAATATGAAAACTTAGCAGGTATGACCGGCACTGCCGTGGATTCTGCCGATGAATTCTATGAAGTTTATGATATGGACCTTGTGATAATACCAGCTAATGTGAAATCCCAGAGAATAGATTGTCCTCCCTATGTATTTACGCATAAAGAAGCTAAATATAAGGCCCTAGTTGAAGAAATTAAAAGAGTACATTCCACTTATAGGCACTAGTAGCGTTAAAGAATCAGACTATTTAGCCAAGCTCTTAACTGATGAAGGGATTAGCTGCCAAGTGCTAAACGCTAAAAATGATGAATTAGAAGCCCATATTATTGAAAAAGCCGGTGCCTTAGGAGCTGTAACTGTTTCAACCAATATGGCAGGCCGGGGAGTTGACATTTTACTTGGAGGCCCCCAAGGCCATCATAGTGCAAAGATAAAAGAACTTGGAGGCCTTTATGTTATTGGAACCAATTTGTATGAGAGCTTAAGAATTGATAAGCAATTAAAGGGAAGAGCTGGCCGACAGGGAGATCCAGGAATTACTCGTTTCTTTATTAGTTTAGAAGATGACCTTATTGCTAAATACGGAATTGAAAATATGATTCCTAAAAGCTTTTATCCTAGAAAACAGGAAGAGTCGCTAACTAATCCAATCTTTGCTAAGAAAATTTGTCAGGCTCAAAGAATTATTCAAGGACAAAACTATGATTTAAGAGAAGAACTGTATAGTTATTCTACCCTATTAACTGAACTGCGACAGTACCTATATAATCTGCGAATGGACATACTCCATCATAAGTTTAAGGATGAAGTTTTACAAAAGGATTTTCCGAGCCTATATGAAGACTTAAGCGGTAAGGATCCTTTAAGGGAATTCCAAATGAAACTGGTAGAAGAATTTAAACTTCTCCAAGAAGATATAGAAGAATCCATCAAGGAGGATTATAGAAAAGTTGAACTTTCTGCAGAAGCCTTTGAAGAGATAAAAGAAAAGATAAAAGGCCAGGAAACAACTTGGACCTACCTTGTTAATGATGACTCCATTGAAGATATTTTAGGACTACTAAAAGGTTTAGTAAAAATCACAGGCATGAACAATTTCTTTGCCTGGGTAACTTTTGCCCTAGAGTATGGCTTCTATAAATTCTTTGGAAAAAACCAGGAATAAAGACTAGTCAGTAATTTAAGCTTGTTCTTAGCTCTCACTAAGAACAAGCTTTTTTAGCTACTTTCTCTAGCATTATAATCTACTTTTTCTACTTCAGGATACTTGTTCATCACATCCTCTAAATCTATAAAAGTTCCTTCCTCAATAAGATACTTGTTAAAAAAGTTTAAAACAAACTCTTGCCGTATTAAGGAGCTTTTATTCCCATCTAATTGGCCAGAGTAGCCATAGGGTTTACTTAGGGGTGAGTACATATAAATCATAGTAAAATCTAAATGGGTTGTTCCATTTATCTGATACAATTGTCTAAAGGATTTACTGCTTTCTAAGAGGGGAAATAAATTTTTACTGTTAGGGTCTGTTTTCCATTGCTGACTTCTTAAGAAAAGGGCAGGAATATAAAGTCCCTTGTTAATAGTTTCTGACTTAATAGGCTCCAACCAAGGATCAAAACCAACTATAGCCTTAATGCTACTGTCCTTTCCAGCTGCTAAAACTCCAGCCCCCCCTCCTGCAGAATGACCTATGAGTCCAATAGCAGACAAATCCAGCTTCCCTTTAAACATGGCCCCTTCATCTACATTAAACTTTCTCAAAGTCTCAATAGTAAACAATATATCCTCGGCGTATACATTGAGTATTTTATTGCCATCTGACAAAAATTCTTCCCTATTGGCACCGAGAGAAAGGACATTACTATTAAGATATACTGCCTCGCCATCATCAAATACAGTTACAGCCGCTACATTGGTATGGTCTATGGCTGCCACAATATATCCGTTGCTTGCCAGCATCTCAGCTAAATCGGTATGGAGGCTTCTAAGGCCTGTTAAACCATGAGATATAATTATTAGAGGATACCTATCCCTCCCTAGACTAAGGGGTGCCCCCTTGTAGGAATTAGATTTAATCATGGTAATAGGCCTTAGTAAAAATTCTGGAAAGCCCACTAGCCTACTTATGGAATCGGCAACTTCGGCACCTTCCTCCAGCCAAGGGCTTAACTCATAATCTTCAACCTTATCTGTAGGATACCAGAGCTGAATTCTAATTTTTCTTCCACCATAGTTGTTTTCACTGTCCAACCATATTCTTTCCATATCTACTGCATCAAAAGATATAGTTCCTATCTTATAAGGTCCACTTGGTTTTATCAAGTTATATAAGGGAAACATATAAGATGCCACTGTAGATAAAGAAATTAAAATTATTAACAGGATAGCAGTACAGATTCTTAGAACTTTCCTAGCATAGATTTTTTCAAAGACTTGAAAGTCTATATTGCTTAAGAAAGCTACTATACTAATAAACAAAATTATAAAATAAATAGGATACATCTGCCAACGTGTGCCCTCAGTAATCCGATGAAGTAAAAAGAAGATTATAGACGTTAGACTAGTATACCTAACTCTATTAATTCTTTTAAAATATCCTACATAAAATAAAATTGTATAAGTTATTGCAAATATAAATAGTATTATCTCTAACAATCTCATTTTTCCCAGTCCATTAGTTTATTTTATGAATAGTTGATAAAAACCGCCTGATCCTTAAGGTTATTGGTGACATAATCACCTCTAGCCCTCTATTTTTTCAGTTAATTCAATTATTTCATCAATAATATTCCCAATATGATCAATAGTATTAAGGAGGGGCTTATCTGTAGTAATATCCACTCCTGCCATCTTGGCTAGTTCCACCGGTGTCTTAGTTCCTCCTGCTTTTAACACTTCTCTCCAGTCATCTACAGCAGGCTGACCTTCCCTTAATATTCTTTTGCTTACTTCTGTAGCTATAGTAAGACCTGCGCTGTAAGTGTAGGGATATAGTCCCATATAATAATGGGGCTGCCTCATCCAAGTCAGTTCTGCTCCATCAATTATTTTTACCTGGCCACCCCAGAATCTTTCTAGCACTTCTCTCTTTATTTCATTAAGCTTTTCTCCTTGCACACTACCACCTTTATCTATGATCTTATACACTTCCCTTTGATAAGCAGCCTCTAAAAGGTGAGTTACAAAGTTGTGATAATAGGTATGGCTTATCAAGGCTGATAAAACCCATCTTTTAAATCTTGCTTCATTGTTAGTCTTCATAAGATAGTTTGCCAGCAGCATCTCATTCATGGTAGAAGGTGCTTCCACAAAATAAGTGGACACTCTAGTTGCAAAAACACTTTGATTTTCATTACAAAAGGTAAAGTGGCCTGCGTGTCCTAGTTCATGGGCTAATACAAAGACTTCACCCATCTTCTCATTCCAGGAACTTAAAATGTATGGATGTGCTCCATAAGGAGTGGAACAGAAAGCTCCAGTAGACTTTCCCTTATTTTGTGCAAAGTCTATCCATCTTTCATCATAAGCCCTTTTCACTATTTCTAAATAATCTTCTCCTAGTACAGATAAAGCTCCTTCAATATACTTTCTAGATTCCTCTATACTTATTCTAGGCTCATATTCCGGGTCCACTGCCAGCTTTAGGTCTGCAAAAGTCATTTCATCTAAATTGTGGATTTTCTGTAGTAGCTTAGCATACTTTCTCATATGGGGAGCCAGCTTCTCTATTATTATGTCTATTTGTCTATCATATAATTCCCTATGAACCTTTTGAGGGAATAACAAACTATCAATAACAGAGTCAAAACCTCTGAGAGAAGCTATAGTCTTTTCCTTTTGCACCTGAGTTTGATAGGTAGCTGCCACAGTATTCTGATACTCTCTTAATTTTGCAGAAAATTCTTCAAAGGCTGCCCTTCTTAGTTTTGTATCATTCTCATATTCCCATTCATTTTCAAAAAGCACAAAACTAAGAGGATATTCCTTTCCATCAACAGTAAAGCTTTTAAAATTCATATCTGCCATCTTAGCCTGTTCATATATACTGTATGGAGCATCTAAGCTACCAGATAGAGCTGCCAATACTCTTTCTCCTTCAGGGTGAAGAGCATGAGCTTTAGCCCTTTTTATATCCTGTAAATAAGGCTGATTTTCCCTTGATTCTTTAATTGCTTCATCTATAAGACTTTCATCTGCCTCCATTATTTCACTGTCTATAAAGGTTAAGCTGCTAGAAATCCCAGACATAATATTAGTAAATCTCATATATCTATCCATATTGTCACTGTCAGTATGGTCTACTGATAAAGATAGCTCTGCATAGTTGCCAGTAAGGTCCGCAAGCTCTCTTACCTTTCTTAATTTATCCAAGCAACCATTGATATTTCTTAAACTATTCAGTTTCCCTTTAAATTCTTTTTCTATCTCTATAGCAAGGTCTTTTAACTCTTTTATAGCTTCATTATAGTCCTCCTCAGAAGAGTAAATTCCGGATAAATCCCAAGTAAGGTGTTCTTCAACGTCCTTCCTATCCTTTAGTTCCTTTGCCATTTTAAGTCCTCCTTCATCTGTATATTATTAATATTCTACTCTTGATGTCTTCTTTAGTCTACAGCAGTTTTTCCTCTTAATTTAAAATATGAAAAAGGGCTTGGAATCTCTACAAAAATTGAAATTCCAAGCCTTGTAAATGGATTATGTACTTTCTCTCTCTTCTTTATGGCCAATACCAGAAAGTAGAGCCATATGGATATTCCTGTCGGCTATCAACATGTACAAAAGAGTTGTATCTTATTATACCGCTAAAGCCACAAGTCTTTGCTATCTGTTGAACTTGGTAAGGGGTTTTCCCACTAACTTTAATGTCTGCAGCAACACCGTAGGTATGCATAGAATTAGATGCACCTTTTACCTGATTGTTGTGTTTTACACTACGGAAGCCTGATGTTATGTAAATAGGTCTATTACCAGCTTTTTTTCTCAGAGCTTCAAGCTTATACATTGTTCGGCGCACGTTTTCCTTCACTTGAGCTGAATTAACTTTCCCTGCAGAAAAGCTACTACCATCATTTGAATAGAACTCATTCCAATCAAAATTCTTGGTGGAACCATCCTTATCCTCTAATTGGTTGAGTTTAGCTTGAGTAGCAGGGCCAACTATACCATCTGCTGCCAAGCCGTATGCCTTTTGAAAGCGAATTACTGCGGCCCTTGTCTCCTCTCCATAGACCCCATCTACCTTAACATTTTTCTTGCTTGCACCGTCTGAAGCCCAACCAGCTACACGAACTTGCACTTCCTTAACGTCATTCCCCCTAGATCCCCGTGACATGGTCCTTGTCCAATTGTATGCAAAGGTTTCAACCCTAGGTAAAATCACTATGATTAGCAAGAGCACTCCAATCCAAATAATTTTCCGCCGTCCAATAATTCTTTTTACCATCTAGTCTATCCCTCCATACCCTTAATTTTTTCTACAATTTCATTCTAGTAAACGTTATACTTATTTTCAATAATATTACATCACTGTTTATAATAAGTTCACTGCCACTACATTTAATTTAAATTCCGTTAACTTTTTCTACATATTTAAGAAAAGATTATACTTCAATATTAAAAGGTATAGATATTAGTTGTTTTTTTCCTGTAAATCGTTATCTTTCTTAAGTAATGGATTTTTGTCAAGTTCAAAT